>CACXCV010000158.1 GCA_902766215.1 Oscillospiraceae bacterium | reverse complement strand
GGGTGACCGACACGTCGAACATCACCGTGGGGATGCCCCGGTCACGCAGACGGCTGGCGAGCAGCTCGGCGGCGTTTTCCGTGTTGCCGTACACCGAGGCATAGGCGATCATCACGCCCTGCACTTCGGGGGTGTAGGTGCTCCAATAGGCATATTTGGTGATAAAGTCGCCGATGTTCTTCCGCCAGACAAAGCCGTGCAGCGGGCAGAGTAGCTGAATATCCAGACCGGCGGCCTTTTTCAGCAGCGCCTGCACCTGCGTGCCGTATTTGCCCACAATGTTGGTGTAATAGCGGCGGGCCTCGTCCAGATAGTCCCGCTCAAAATTGACCTCATCGGCCCAGATGGCCCCGTTCAGCGCACCGAAGGTGCCAAAGGCGTCAGCAGAGAACAGAATGTGGTCCGTAGCGTCATAGCTGACCATCACCTCGGGCCAGTGGACCATGGGCGCCATGACAAACTGCAGATTGTGCCGCCCGGTGGAGAAACTGTCGCCCTCCTTGACCAGCACGGCGCGGCTGTCGATGTCAAAGGTGAAAAACTGGCGGATCATTGCAGCGGTCTTGCTGTTGCAGACAATCTGCATCGCCGGGTAGCGGCGGGCCAGCTCCTGCATGGTGGCGGAGTGATCCGGCTCCATGTGGTGCACCACCAGATAGTCCAGGCTGCGCCCGGCCAGCACGTGCTCAATATTCTCGAAAAAAACCCGGCTGACGGCCTTGTCCACCGTGTCGAACAGGACGGTCTTTTCGTCCAGCAGCAGGTAGGAATTATAGGACACGCCGCGGGGAACGGCATAAACCCCCTCGAACATGGCCAGACGGCGGTCGTTGCCGCCCACCCAGAACAGGTCGCTTGTCAGCTGCTTGGTGCAGTACATCGAATCATCCTCCGATCGTGATAACATGTCAGGGCCGAAAAGACGGCTTGTCTCCCGGCAGGAGTATCATACCAGAAGACAAGCCAAAATGCAAGAATAATTTAGGAATCATTCTTAATTATTTTTTCCAACGCTGCAATGGTCTCCGGCGGGCACTCGGGCGTGTCGGCCAGCGGAAAGGGGATGCCCAGCTGCGCATACTTTCCCAGGCACAGCCGCCGGAAGGGGAGCAGCTCGATTTTCTGCACATTGGGCCAGCGGCGGGCCGTGCGGCACAGGGCGCGCACGTCGTCCGCCGTGTCGTTCAGGCCGGGCACAATGACCTGCCGCAGCCAGACCGGCACGCCTGCCGCGGCGGTCTGGTCAAGGAAGGCCAGCGTCCGCGACAGCTCGCCGCGGCAGTACTGGCGGAAGCGGGCCTCGTCGGGGAACTTCAGGTCGCAGATGACCAGGTCGGTGTGGGGCAGAGTCTGCGCGGCGGCTTCGGCACTGCCTGCGCCGGCGGTGTCCAGCGCGGTGTGAAAGCCCTCGGCCCGCAGCTGCCGGAACAGCGCCGCCACAAAAGCGGGCTGAGCCAGCGGCTCACCGCCGGGGACGGTCACGCCGCCGTGGGGGAGCAGATAGCTGCGATAGCGGCGGATCTGCGCCATCAACGCTTCCAACGTGACGGGTTCGCCCCCGGCGGCGTCCCAGGTGTCGGGGTTGTGGCAATAGGCGCAGCGCATGGGGCAGCCCTGCAGAAAAACCACGTACCGCAGGCCTGGTCCGTCCACGGCGCCCAGGGACTGCACGCTGTGCAGACGCCCAATAGTATCACCCATAATATCACCCTTTCAATAAACCAAGCATCACCCTTACCTTACAGCACTTCGTGGAAGGTCCGTGAGACCACCTCCAGCTGCTGCTGCCGCGAGAGCTTGGCAAACAGAACGGCATAGCCGGAGACGCGGATGGTCAGGTTCGGATACTGCTCCGGGTGCTCCATGGCGTCCAGCAGCGTTTCGCGCCGCAGGACGTTGACGTTCAGGTGGTGGGCCATCTGGGCGAAATAGCCGTTGAGCAGGGCGGTCAGGTTGGCATAGCGGGTTTCACCGTCGCGGCCCAGGGCCTCCGGCACGATGGAGAAGGTGTTGGAAATGCCGTCGCGGCAGACGTCATAGGGCAGCTTGGCCACGGAGTTGAGCGAGGCCAGCGCGCCGTGGGTCTCGCGGTTGTGCATGGGGTTGGCTCCGGGGGCAAAGGGTGCGCCGGCGGGCCGGCCGTCGGGGGTTGCGCCGGTCTTTTTGCCATAGACCACGTTGGAGGTGATGGTCAGCAGCGAGAGCGTGTGCTTTGCCCCGCGATAGGTGGGGTTTTCACGCAGCGCCTGATAGAACCGCTCCACCTGTTCGACGGCGATGGAATCCACGCGGTCGTCGTCGTTGCCAAAGGCGGGAAAATGCCCTGTGGTTTCAAAATCAACAATCAGGCCCGTCTCGTCCCGGATGGGCCGCACGGTGGCATAGCGGATGGCAGACAGCGAGTCTGCCACCACCGACAGCCCAGCCAGGCCAAAGGCCATAAAACGCTCTACCTGCGTGTCGTGCAGAGCCATCTGCGACTTTTCATAGGCATATTTATCGTGCATGTAGTGGATGATGTTCATGGCGCTGACATAGGTGCGGGCCAGCCACGGCCGATAAAAGTCCAGCAGGGCGATGACCTGGTCATAGTCCAGCACGTCGCCCTGATAAGGAGCGTGCTCCGGGCCGACCTGCAGGCCTGTCTTTTCGTCGCGACCGCCGTTGAGACTCAGCAGCAGCAGTTTGGCCAGGTTGGCCCGCGCGCCGAAAAACTGCATCTGCTTACCTACCTGCATGGCCGACACGCAGCAGGCAATGGCATAGTCGTCGCCATAGATGGGGCGCATCAGGTCGTCGTTTTCATACTGTACGGCGTCGGTGTCGCAGCTGACCCTGGCCGCATAGCGCTGGAAGGCGGCGGGCAGCCGCGGCGACCAGAGAATGGTCAGGTTCGGCTCGGCGCTGGGGCCGAGGGTATAGAGCGTGTGCAGCATGCGGAAGGTGCTTTTGGTGACCAGCGTGCGGCCGTCAAGCCCCATGCCGCCCAGCGCCTCGGTGATCCACATGGGGTCGCCGGCGAACAGCTCGTTGTATTCCGGCGTGCGCAGCAGGCGCGCCATGCGGAGCTTCAGCACCAGGTCGTCCAGCAGCTCCTGCGCGCCGGATTCGGTCAGCCTGCCGCTGCGCAGGTCACGCTCGAAATAGATGTCGAGAAAGGTGCTGACCCGGCCCAGACTCATGGCCGCGCCGTCCTGCTCCTTGATGGCGGCCAGATAGCCGAAATAGGTCCACTGCACAGCCTGACGGGCGTCGGCGGCAGGCAGGGAAATGTCGATGCCGTAGGCCAGGGCCATTTCCTTCATCTTGCCCAGAAAGGCAATCTGCTGATACAGCTCCTCGGACAGGCGGATGGTCTCCTCGGTCAGCACCGACTGGCCCAGGCGGCGCTTGTCCGCCTGCTTCTGCTCAATGAGAAAGTCGATGCCATAGAGCGCCACGCGGCGATAGTCGCCGATGATGCGCCCGCGGCCATAGCCGTCGGGCAGGCCGGTGATGATGCCGCAGTGCCGCAGGCGGCGGATCTCGTCGGTGTAGACGCGGAACACGCCGTCGTTGTGGGTGGTGCGATATTGAAACTCCTGCTCCACGGCTGGATCAACCGCATAGCCATAGGCCTGGCAGGCCTTGCGCACCATGTTCATGCCGCCGAAGGGGTGGATGCCGCGGCGCAGGGGCGCGTCGGTCTGCAGGCCGACGATCCGCTCGTTGTCCCGGTCGAGGTAGCCGGGAGGATAGGCGGCGGGGGAGGACACAGTGCGCGTGTCTACATCCAGCACGCCGCCGCGTGCCTGCTCTTCGGCGCGCAGGGCGGCCAGCTTGTCGTTCAGGGCGCGGGTGCGGTCGGTTGCCGGGGCGAGAAATCCTTCGTCGCCCTCGTAGGGTGTGTAGTTGCGCTGGATAAAGTCGCGGACGTTGACCTCGCTCTGCCAGGGGCCGGGCTGAAAGGACTGCCATTGCTCAAACATGGAAAATTCCTCCTTGCGATAAAAAGAAACGGGCAGCATGCAACTGCATACTGCCCAGACGGTCGGCAAACGAACGCTGGAAGACTCACGTGGTTGACTCCACTTCATCCGTCAGAGTCTGGCAGCGGTATGAACCTGCTGTCAGTATACCCTGCCGGGGGCGGCAAAGTCAACGGCGCAGCCAACAAAAACCGACCCTGCTGCGAACGAATTCTGTGGCACAATTCACAAAGAGAAACACAAGATGTAGCAAATTAAAGTAAAATGCTGCACGACATGTTGTTGCCAACCGGTCGTGCAGCGCGTGCTATCGGGGCGGTTCTCGGGGGCGCCGGCTCAGCGGCGCAGGCGGGGGGCAAGGCGGTCGCCCTTGAAGGTGAACTTGCCGCCCTCCAGCCGGTTGTAGTAGCGGCTGGCCACAAAGGCAAAGCCCAGCGTGAGCACATAGGTAAGGATTTCCTCCGTGCGGAAGCCGGTCAGCAGCCCGGCGGTGTACAGCCCATAAGGCAGGCGGACGGCGGTGTGGCACAGCATGGCAAGCCCCAGCACCTTATAGTCGCGCTGGGTGGCGGCGTACCAGCACAGCACGCCCACGCTCATGCACTGAATCAGGTAGAAAATGCGGTTGACGCCGGAAAAGGCCTGATCCCAGCTGTTGGCGCTGGCAAGACTGCGGAGCATGGTCTCCAGTGCGGCAGCCTCCTCTGGGTTGGCGGCGGCGGCCAGAATCGAATCCAGCCCCTCGCGGTTGCAGGTGGTGCAGAGCGTATAGGTGGTGACGTTGCTGATGCCGCCCACGATCAGCTCCAGCGAGGCAAAGCCGATGGCAAAGCCCAGCGCGGCGTTGGCATCGGAAAAGCGGGGCATCAGCACGGTACGCATCACGGCAAACTGTGCCGCCGTGCGCAGCAGCACGACAAAGGCGGCCAGATAGGCCGCGTGCAGGATGGGGCTGCGCAGAATCAACGAGCCGTCGGCCAGCGCAACAGAATCGATCAAATTCTCAATCAGCATCAGCACCACGCAGCAGAATGCACCCAGCAGCGCCTGTGAAAATTTGACCCGTCCGAACAGGTAGGCCCAGACGACGATGATGACCAGAAAGCACACAATGGCGTTCAGGCCGATGAAGTTGGCCGTCAGGGAGGGGATGGTCAGTTCCAATGGGGTCAGTCCTCTCGATCAAAGTACGCCCATTATATCAGGTTTTGACAATAATAGCAATCGCAGCGGCAGGGAGATTTTTTTGCGGCACGACGGCCGGATGGTATCTTAATAAGATATATAAAAAGGTTGCGATTATCCAGATAGGAAATGGCAGAATAAGGGCGCACAAAATGTTGTGTTATGACGTAAAACCAGACCTTTTTCTGGCGAAAGGGGAATCAATCGGCCTGAAACAGAAATCCGCTGAACTTTATGAAATTGGGGATTGCAATTCTCTCAAAGTCGTGTATACTATGCTTGTGGAGCAAAAAAGAGTAAAATGGAGTGCTGGGGAGCACAGTGGAGGAGGGATGACCAGATGACCGGAAAACAGGAATGCACGTTCGACCCCAAGGGCCGTCTGATCGTTCCGGCCAAATACCGCGTGGAGCTTGGCGACCAGTTTTATATTACCCCCGGCCTGGACGGCTGCCTGTCGGTCTATCCGGCGGCCAAGTGGAACGAGATGATGGCAAAGATCGCTGCCGCGCCCCGGGCGCTGGCGCGCAAGGCCCGCCATATGCTGGCCAACACCATCACCTGCGAGCCGGACAAGCAGGGCCGCATTTTCATCCCGCAGGAGCTGCGCGACCTGGCGCACCTGAGCAGCCGCGTGGCCTTTGTGGGCCAGTTCGACTATGCCGAGCTGTGGGATCTGGATACCTTCCAGGCCGAGGAGGCCGCCGGCCTCGACCCGGCCTATCTGGAAGAACTGTATGAGGAGCTGCAGCTGTGATGGGCGAATTTCACCACGTATCCGTGCTGCTGGACGAGTGCATCGACGCCCTGCAGATCAAGCCAGACGGGGTCTATCTCGACGGGACGCTGGGCGGCGCGGGACACGCCTGCGAAGTTGCCCGGCGGCTGGCCACCGGCACGCTGATCGGCATCGACCGCGACCCCGCGGCGCTGGAGGCGGCGTCGGCGCGCCTGGCGCCCTATGCCGGGCGCGTCAGGCTGGTACACGGCAATTTCAGCGATCTGGACGCCATTCTGGACAACCTGGAGATCCCGGCGGTGGACGGCATGCTGTTCGACCTGGGCGTTTCCTCGCCCCAGCTGGACGAGGCCTCGCGCGGGTTTTCCTATATGGCGGACGCGCCGCTGGACATGCGCATGAACCCTGAGGATACGCTGACGGCCTGGACGGTGGTCAACGAATGGCCGCGCAGCGAGCTGCGGCGGATTTTGCAGGATTATGGCGAGGAGCACTATGCCGGACTGATTGCCGCGGCCATCGAGCGGCGGCGGGCCGAACGGCCCGTTGCCACCACGCTGGAGCTGGTGGACGTGATCCGCGGCGCGATGCCGGCGGCCGCGCTGCGAGAAAAGCAGCACCCGGCCAAGCGGAGCTTTCAGGCCATCCGCATTGCCGTCAACGACGAGCTGGGCGAGGTGGAGCGCATGATGCGCACGGCCATCGACCGGCTGAATCCCGGCGGGCGGCTGGCGGTGATCACCTTCCACTCGCTGGAGGACCGCATTGTCAAGTCGGCCATGGCAGAGGCTGCGCGCGGCTGCATCTGCCCGCCCAAGCTGCCGGTCTGCGTCTGCGGCAGGACCCCCAAGGTGAAACTGACGCCCAGAAAACCCATTACCGCCAGCCCGGAAGAGCTGGCGCGTAATCCCCGCGCGCGAAGCGCAAAACTGCGGGTGGCCGAGCGGCTGCCCTGATGGGAGGAAACGGCATGGCCCGCCAACACATCCGAACCGACGGCAACGCGGCGTATGATCTTTACCGCAATCCCGCGTGGAGCAATGAGAATACGGCGCAGCAGCTGCCGGAGCTGCCAGAACTGCCGGAACAGCCTGCCGGCCAGCGGCAGAAAGAGCAGACGGTGGTGGTGCGCGCCCGGGCCGAGGTGTCGGTTCTGGCGGTGCTGGGCTGCGTGATTGTGGTGGCGCTGCTGGTTATGGTTATCAGCGGCTATGTGCGTCTGTATGAGCTGACCTCGACCCATGCCGAGCTGACCGGGGAGCTGAACGCCCTGACCAGCGAGCAGACCCGCCTGGAGGGCAGCTATGAAAGCAAGCTGGACATGGAACAGATTGAAAAGGTCGCCGCCGGCGAACTGGGCATGCACCTGCCCACGGACAAGCAGATTGTCTATCTGAACATGGCCGGGGAGGACAGCGCCGTGGTCTATGATTCCGACACAATGGATGTGGGGTCGGTGTTCCACGCGCTGCAGAACGGCTTCCGTTATCTGGTGGACTACATCCGGGCATACTTCTCCTGACCGGACGCATAGACTGATAGCAAGACGGGGGTCGTCCGCGGCCCCCACGGCCGATTGGGAGGCAGCATGAAGCAATCTCGAAAAAAGCTAAAAAAACCCGCGGCAGACGGGGCACAGCGCGCAAACGTAACGGTGCTTCGCCGTTGCCTTGCGCTGCTTTGTTTCTGCGGGATTTTTCTGTTTGCGCTGCTGGTTCCGCAGCTTTATAAGCTGATGATTACCGAGCACGACGACTATGAGCGCATGGCTATCAACAACCAGACCCGCAGCACGGCGGTCTCCGCCTCGCGCGGGACGATCTACGACCGCAATTTCAACGCGCTTGCCATCAGCGCCAGCGTGAACAACGTGTTCATCTCGCCCAACGAAATCGCCCAGAAGGAACAGGACGTGGACCGGATTGCCGACGGCCTGGCCGAGCTGCTGGACGTGGACGCGGACAAAATCCGCGAGATGGCTCAGGACAAAAAGATGTATTATAAGGTGGTCAAGCGCAAGATTGACCAGACCCAGTCCGAGCAGGTGCGGGATTTTATCAACACCTATGATCTCAAGGGCGTATATCTCGAGCCGGACACCAAGCGGTATTATCCCGCCTCGACGCTGGCGGCGCAGGTGCTGGGCTTTGTCAACGTGGACAACGCCGGCGTGGAAGGGCTGGAGTTTGTGTATGACAGCGACCTGCAGGGCACGGCCGGCAAAATTGTCACCACCAAGGGCAACGGCGGCAGCGAGATGCTCTACCGGTTCGAGACCTATTATGAGGCCTCTGACGGCGACAGCCTGGTCACCACCATCGACTCGACCGTGCAGTATTTTCTGGAAAAAAACATGGAGCAGGCCATTGCCCAGTATGATGTGCAGAACGGCGCCTTTGGCCTGGTGATGGACGTGAACACAGGGGCCATTTTGGCCATGGCAACCCTGGGCAGCTATGACCCCAACAACTATGGCGAAATCTATGACGAGCAGGTTCGCGCCGAGCTGGCGGAGAAAAAAGCGGCTCTGGCTTCGCTGAGCGGCGAGGCCTATGACGAGGCCTATCAGAACTATCTCAGCGAGGTAAACGCCGCGCTGCTCAAGCAGTGGCGCAACCGCTGCGTGTCCGACGCCTATGAGCCCGGCTCGACCTTTAAGATCATCTCGCTGGCCTCCGCCCTGGAGGAGGGCGTGGTGACGCTGGACAGCTCGTTCTACTGCGGCGGCAACATCAAGGTGTTCGGCCGCAACAAGCCCATCGACTGCTGGAAGGCGGTGGGCCACGGCACGCAGACCACGGCCGAGGCGCTGGGCAACTCGTGCAACTGCGCCTTTGCCACCATCGGCATCGCCCTGGGCGGCGAGCGGTTTTATGACTATGTCAAGGCCTTTGGCCTGACCGCAAAGACCGGCATCGACATGCCTGGCGAGTCCGCCGGCGTTATGCTGAACAAAAGCTATCTGACCGAATACGACGTGTACGGCTATTCGTCGCTGGCGGTTGCCGCCTTTGGCCAGACCTTTGAGATTACGCCGCTGCAGCTGGTGCGGGCCATTTCCGCGGTGGTCAACGGCGGGTATCTGCTTCAGCCCTATGTGGTGCAGGAGATTGTCGACGCCAACGGCCAGACGGTGACCCAGCACGAGACCAAGGCGGTGCGCCAGGTCATCAGCAAGGAAACCTCGGACATCATGCGCGAGCTGATTCTGGGCGTGGTGGAAACCGGCACGGCGAAAAACGCCAAAATTGCCGGCTATGCCATCGGCGGCAAGACCGGTACCTCGGAAAAGGTCTCTGAGATTGACGAATTCGGCAACATGACCGAGGATAAAATCGTCTCGTTTGTGGGCATCTGCCCCATGGACGACCCGCAGTATATCTGCCTGGTGGCGCTGGATACCCCCAGCCGCGAAACGGGCCTGTACATCTCCGGCGGCCAGATGGCTGCGCCCACGGTGCGCAACGTGCTGGCGGACATCCTGCCCTATCTGGGCGTGGAGCCGGACTATTCCGGCGAGGATGCCGCGGCCATGGATGTAACCGTGCCCTATGTCACCGGCAAGAGCCAGATGGAGGCACAGACCGCCCTGGCCGAGGCCAACCTGAACTATCGGGTGGTGGGCAGCGGCGAGAGCGTGACCGGCCAGATCCCGGCCGGCGGTGCGACCATCCCCGGCGGCAGCGCCGTGGTGCTCTACTGCGACGCCGACGTGCCCACGGACTTTGTCACGGTGCCGTCGCTGACCGGCCTGAGCGCTGTGGAGGTCAACAACCAGCTGACCAACCTGGGGCTGTATCTCAAGCTGATCGGCAACACCGACACAGACTACAGCATCATCGCCACCCACCAGAGCATTGCCGCCGGCACCCAGGTCGAGCGCGGCACCGTGGTCGAGGTGGAGTTTACCGATACCTCACTGATGGAGTAAGAGAGGAAATGACAATGCGTCTTAGCGAGATTCTCAAGGGCGTGGACGTCCTTGGCTGCACAGCCAACCTGAATCAGGAGATTGTCGGCGTCTGCGCCGACTCGCGGCAGGTTCAGCCCGGGTGGCTGTTTGTGGCCAGCACAGCCTATGGGGCCGACCGGCATGCCTATCTGCCTGTGGCGGCCCGGCTGGGCGCGGCGGCGGTGGTGTGCTGCTGCCCGCCCGAGGAACCCATGCCCTATGTGCTGGTGAGCGACACTGCCCTGGCTGAGGCGCAGATTGCCGCCAACTGGTATGGGCACCCCGCCGGCCGGATGAAGCTGACCGGCATCACCGGCACCAACGGCAAGACCACCGTGACCTATTTGCTGAAAACCATCCTCGAGCAGACGCTGGGGGCCAAAGTGGGCCTGATCGGCACCATGCAGAACCTCATTGGCAGCCAGTCGCTGCCCACCAGCAACACCACCCCCGGCGCCATGGAGCTGCAGGCGCTGCTGCACCGGATGGCGCAGGAGGGCTGCACGCATGTGGTGATGGAGGTGTCCAGCCACGCGCTGGCGCTGGACCGCGTGGCCGGGCTGGCGTTTGAAACGGCGGTGTTCACCAACCTGACCGAGGATCACCTGGACTTTCACAAGACCATGCAGGCCTATGGCGAAGCCAAGGCGCTGCTGTTCGAGCGCTGCCGCCAGGCGGTGCTCAACGCCGACGACCCTGCGTGGGAGCAGATGGCCGCGCACTTTGACGGCCAGCCGCTGACCTATGGTCAGCAGCCGGCGGCGGCCCTGCGGGCTGCGGACGCGGTGCTGGCGGCCGACCATGTGTCGTTTACGGCGCAGCTGGGCGGCCGGAGCGTGCCGGTGCGGCTGGGGATCCCCGGCGGCTTTACGGTGTATAACGCGCTGGCGGCGCTGGGTGCGGCGCACACGCTGGGCGTGCCGCTGGAGGCGGCGGCCGCGGCGCTGGCGCAGGCACACGGCGTCAAGGGCCGCGTGGAGGTGGTTCCCACCCCCGGCCAGCCCTATACCATCCTGATCGACTATGCCCACACGCCCGACGGGCTGGAAAACGTGCTGCGCTCGGTGCGCGGCTTTGCCGGCGGGCGCGTGGTGGCGGTGTTTGGCTGCGGCGGCGACCGCGACCCGGTCAAGCGGCCGATTATGGGCCGCATTGCCGCCCGGCTGGCCGACTTTGTGGTGGTCACCTCTGACAACCCCCGTACCGAAGAGCCGGGCAGCATCATCCGGCAGATTCTCGAGGGCATGCAGGACACTGCCACGCCCTATGTGGTGGTGGAAAACCGGCGCGAGGCCATCCGCTGGGCCATGGATCATGCCCAGGCGGGGGATATCATCGTTCTGGCCGGCAAAGGGCATGAGACCTATCAGATTATCGGAACGGAAAAAACGCATCTGGATGAGCGCGAAGAGGTTGCGCATCACCTGGCTACAAAGGAGTAATGGCAATGGAACCGGTAACCCTTGGCGTGATTGCAGACTGGTGCGGCGCGGCCGTATCCGGGCCGGAGAGGGACATTCTGATCCGTGATATCAGCACAGACTCGCGCACGGTGCAGCCGGGCGAGCTGTTCATCCCCCTGGTGGGCGAAACCTTTGACGGGCACACGTTTCTGGAGACGGCGGCCGACCGCGGCGCGGCGGCGGTGCTGTCCAGCCGGCGCGAGCTGGCGTGGCAGAAGAACATCCCCATCCTGTATGTGGACGACACGCTTTCAGCCTATCAGGCCATTGCCGCCGGCTATCGCCAGACCCTGACGGCCAAGGTGGTGGGCATCACGGGCAGCGTGGGCAAGACCACCACCAAGGAGATGACGGCGGCCATCCTGGCTCAGCGCTATCGCACGGCCAGCACGGTGGGCAACCACAACAATCTGGTCGGCCTGCCGCAGACGGTGCTGGCGGCGCCCAAGGACTGCCAGGCGCTGGTGCTGGAGATGGGCATGAACCACTTTGGCGAGATTTCGCGCATGACGGCCGTGGCGCGGCCGGACATTGCCGTGATCAACAACATCGGCATGATGCACATCGAGTTTCTGGGCTCCCGGGCCGGCATCCTCAAGGCCAAGCTGGAGATTCTCGAAGGCGAGACGGAGCAGGGCGTGGCCGTGTTCAACGGCGACGAGCCGCTGCTGTGGAACTGCCGCGCGATTGTCCGGCAGCGCCTAGTCTATTTCGGCATCAGCAACGAGCAGTGCGACGTGCGCGGCACGGACATCCAGCCTCTGGACGGCGGCATCCGCTTTGTCTGCCACGCCCATGGGCTGACCTTCCCGGTGGAGCTGCCGGTGGAGGGAGAGCACAATGTCTGCAACGCGCTGGCGGCGATTGCCGCCGCGATGGAGCTGGGCGCCACGCCCGAGGAGATTCAGCGGGCGCTGCGCCAGTTTGAAAACGTGGGCATGCGGCAGAGAATCTATACCAAAAACGGCTTTCAGATCATTGAGGACTGCTATAACGCGGGGCCGCAGTCGATGGAGGCTGCGCTGAAGCTGCTGGGTGAGCGCCCCTGCGAGGGCCGGCGGATTGCCGTGCTGGGCAGCATGCTGGAGCTGGGCCACCGCGCCAATGCCGAGCACTACCGCATTGGCCGGCTGGCAGCCAAGCACGCCGACCTGCTGCTGGCCTATGGCGAGAGCGCCCGCGAATATGTCACCGGCGCGCTGACCGGCGGCATGCCGCCCCGGGACACGCTGTATTTTGACACGCCCGAGGCCACGGCCAACGCGCTGTCGATCCGCGCCCGCAAAGGGGACACCATCCTCTTCAAGGGCAGCCGCGGCATGCGCATGGAGCAGATCATCGAGCTGTTCCTGGCGGAGAACTGAGGAGGAAGAGCATGGTTCGCATTCTCATTACGCTGGCGGCGGCCTTTATGCTGGGCCTGGCGATTGGCAAGGTTCTGCTGCCGGCGCTGCGCGCGCTGAAGGCCGGGCAGTCGATCCGCGAGATCGGTCCCAAGTGGCACGCATCCAAGGCGGGCACGCCCACCATGGGCGGCATCCTGTTCAT
>CACXCV010000157.1 GCA_902766215.1 Oscillospiraceae bacterium | reverse complement strand
CAGCTGCTGGACGAGCTGAACGACCTGATCCCCCGCGTGGAGGCCAGCTTTCTGCTGGACCGGCTGGACTATATGCGCAAGGGTGGCCGCTGCTCCGCCGTGGCGGCGCTTGGCGCCAACCTGCTGAAGCTGAAGCCCTGCATCGAGGTGATAAACGGGCAGATGAAGGTGGTCAAGAAATACCGCGGCCAGTTTGAAAAGTGCATCGAGACCTATATCAAGGAGCGCCTGGACGGCCGTGCCGACCAGCTGGAGAGCAACGAGGCCTTTATCACCCACGCGGTGGCCACCGAGTCGGTGCTGGCGGTGGCCCGCCAGACCGCCGACACCTATGGCCGCTTTGCCGAGCGGTTTGAGACGGTGGCCGGCTGCACGGTGTGCTGTCACTGCGGCCCCAACACGCTGGGCATCCTCTTCATTCGTAAATAAGGCGCACCTGCGGCATCAACCAACGGCTTGAATATGACAGAATATGGCACAATATCTTGTGTGAGAAAATTTTCTCACACAAGATATTGTTTTTTTGCCCGAAGGGTGATATGATATAGCCGGTTGCCGCCCAAGGGTATCCATGGGCTGTGTTGACAGAACAAAGCCGGCTTACCGGTATGGACGATACAGAAAGAAGAAGGGTGATGTCTTGTGCAGGTAATTAAACGGGACGGCACGATTGTCGAGTTTGATCTCAATAAAATTGTTGTCGCCATTCAGAAGGCGAACACTTCCGTCGAGCCGGAGGAACGGGCCAGCGAGGAGCAGATCTATGAGATTGCGCGCAGCGTGGAGATGAAGCACCGCCAGCGCATTCTGGTGGAAGACATCCAGGACATGGTCGAGCAGAAGCTGATGGAGCTGGACAAGTATGCCCTGGCGAAAAACTATATCATCTACCGCTATAACCGCGCCCTGGTGCGCAAGCAGAACACCACGGACGAGTCGATCCTCAGCCTGCTGCACAATACCAACAAGGACCTGGCCGAGGAAAACTCCAACAAGAACACCGTGATTGCTGCGACCCAGCGCGACTACATCGCCGGCGAGGTCAGCCGCGACTTGACCCGGCGCATCCTGCTGCCGGAGAAGATCTCCAAGGCGCATGACGACGGCGTGCTGCATTTCCACGACGCGGATTATTTTGTGCAGCCGATTTTCAACTGCTGCCTGATCAACATCAGCGACATGCTGGACAACGGCACCGTGATGAACGGCAAGATGATCGAAAGCCCCAAGAGCTTTCAGGTCGCCTGTACGGTGATGACCCAGATCATTGCCTGCGTGGCCTCCAACCAGTATGGCGGCCAGAGCGTGGACATCCGCCACCTGGGCAAATATCTGCGCCGCAGCTATGAAAAGTTCCGTCGGCAGATCACCCGCGACTGCGGCGAGGGCGCCAGCGACGAGATGATCGAGCGCCTGACCATGGATCGCCTGGGCGACGAGCTGCGCAGCGGTGTGCAGACGATCCAGTATCAGATTAACACCCTGATGACCACCAACGGCCAGTCGCCGTTTGTCACGCTGTTCCTGAATCTGCGGGAGGATGACCCGTACATCAAGGAAAATGCCATGATCATCGAGGAGATCCTGCGCCAGCGGATCGAGGGCATCAAAAACGAAAAGGGCGTGTATGTGACCCCGGCCTTCCCCAAGCTGGTGTATGTGCTGGACGAGCATAACTGTCTCAAGGGCGGCAAATATGACTATCTGACCCGCCTGGCGGTCAAATGTTCGGCCAAGCGGATGTATCCGGACTATATCTCCGCCAAGTGGATGCGCAAGACCTATGAGGGCAACGTTTTTTCGCCCATGGGCTGCCGCAGCTTCCTCTCCCCGTGGAAGGATGAAAACGGCGAGTATAAGTTCGAGGGCCGCTTCAACCAGGGCGTGGTATCGATCAACCTGCCGCAGATCGGCATCCTCTGCCAGAACGACGAGGACGCGTTCTGGAAGATGTTTGACGAGCGCCTGGAGCTGTGCCGCGAGGCGCTGATGTGCCGGCACAACGCGTTGAAAGGCGTCAAGAGCGACGTCAGCCCTGTGCATTGGCAGTATGGCGCGCTGGCGCGGATGCAGCCGGGCGAGACCATTGACAAGCTGCTCTATGGCGGCTACAGCTCCATTTCGCTGGGCTATATCGGCATCTATGAGCTGACCAAGCTGATCAAGGGGTGCAGCCACACCACGCCCGAGGGCGAGGAGTTTGCCCTGAAGGTCATGAAATACATGAAGGCCAAGGTGGATCAGTGGCGTGCCGAGACAAACATCGGTTTTGCCCTCTATGGCACCCCGGCCGAGAGCCTGTGCTATCGCTTTGCCCGCATTGACAAAGAGCGCTTTGGCACCATCAAGGACATCACCGACAAGGGCTATTATACCAACAGCTATCATGTGGACGTGCGCGAGGAGATCGACGCCTTTACCAAGTTCAAGTTTGAGTCGCAGTTCCAGACCATCTCCACCGGCGGCTGCATCAGCTATGTGGAGATCCCCAACATGCGCAACAACCTCCCTGCGCTGGAGGAGTTGGTGCGGTATATCTACGACAACATTCAGTACGCCGAGTTTAACACCAAGAGCGACTATTGCCACGTGTGCGGCTATGACGGCGAGATTCTCATTAACGACGACTTTGAGTGGGAATGCCCGGTCTGCCACAACAAGGACCAGCACAAGATGAACGTCACCCGCCGTACCTGCGGCTATCTGGGCGAGAACTTCTGGAACGTGGGAAAAACCAAGGAAATTAAGGCGAGGGTGCTGCATCTGTAATGAACTACGCAACGATTAAACGGCATGATATTGCCAACGGACCCGGCGTGCGCGTCAGCCTGTTTGTGTCCGGCTGCACGCGGCACTGCCCAAACTGCTTCAACCCGGAGACCTGGGACTTTCAATATGGCAATCCCTGCGATCAGGCGGTGATCGACAGCCTGATGGACAGCCTGTCCCGGCCGTATATCCGGGGGCTGAGCCTGCTGGGCGGCGAGCCGATGGAGCCGGCCAACCAGGCCGGCGTGCTGGAGGTGGCCCGTCAGGCGCGGGCGCGCTTCCCGGAAAAGGACATCTGGTGCTACAGCGGCTGCCAGTTCGAGCAGCTGCTGGCCGGCCAGGTGGGCGACGGGCAGACGGTGCGCCGGCTGCTGGGTCTGCTGGATGTGCTGGTGGACGGCCCCTTTGTCGAGGAGCTGAAAAACCCCGGCCTGCGCTTTCGCGGCAGCAGTAACCAGCGCCTGATCGACGTGCCCAAGTCGCTGGCAGCGGGCAGCGTGGTCATCTGGGACGATGGCTATGGCGCATAACGCGCAAATTTTATAAATGACAGCCCCCGGATGGTTCATCCGGGGGCTGTGCATTGCCATTTGCAAGCGGATATGATAGAATAGTCCTGCGAAATGACCCGGTAAGGAGAGAGAACATGCAGTTTACAACCAACTATCACACCCATACGGCTCGCTGCGGCCACGCCCGGGGGAGCGACCGTGAGATGGTGCAGGCGGCGGTAGACGCCGGCATCCGCATCCTGGGCATGGCGGACCACTGCCCGTATCCCGGCGTCAGCGGCCCGGCGGCAGGCGTGCGCATGACGCTGGAGCAGACCCAGGGCTACTTTGACTCGTTTGCCGCCCTGCGGGACGCGTTTGCCGGGCAGGTCGAGCTGCACATCGGCTTTGAGGCGGAGTATTTCCCCGGTCTGTTTGAGGGGATGCTGGACTTCCTGGCGGATTATCCGTGTGAATATCTGATCCTGGGGCAGCACTTTGACAGCGGCGACGGCGGCTGGTACTATGGCCGGCCCACAGACGACGAGGCCGTGCTGGCCCGCTATGTGGAGCAGGTGATCCGCGGGATCGAAAGCCGCCGCTTTGCCTATGTGGCGCATCCGGACCTGTGCCGCTTTGTGGGCGATGAAGCTGTGGAACGCAAGCACTATCTGGCGCTGTGTCAGGCGGCGCGGGAATACAACCTCCCGCTGGAGGTCAACCTGCTGGGCTATCGGGACCGGCGCGGCTATCCGCGGGAGTCCTTCTTCCGCCTGGCGCAGGAGGTGGGCAACACGCTGATCCTGGGCGTGGACGCCCACGCGCCCGAACAGTTTGCCGACCCGGCCGTGATGGATGACTGCTGCCGCTGGGCGGCGCAGTTTGGCCTGCCGATGGCGGCAACCATTCCAATGGAAAAGAGGAACTTGTCATGAACATTCCAATGCAGATTCTGCGGCCCGGCGCGCAGCTGCCGGTTTATAGCTCGGAGCAGGCGGCGGGGGCCGATCTGCGCGCCTGGCTGGAGGCGCCGCTGACCATTCAGCCCGGCGAGACGGCCATGATCCCCACCGGGCTGGCTATGGCGCTGCCGGTGGGATATGTGGGGCTGATCTATGCCCGCAGCGGGCTGGCGGCCAAGCGCGGCCTGGCCCCGGCCAACAAGGTGGGCGTGATTGACCCGGACTATCGGGGTGAGCTGCTGGTGAGTTTACATAATCACGGGAAAACGGCGCAGATGATCGAGCCAAACGAACGAATTGCTCAGCTTGTCATCACCCCTTATATCACCGCTGATTTCACCCCTGCCGTCACCCTGGACGAAACGGCCCGGGGCGCAGGCGGCTATGGTTCCACCGGAAGGGAATAATTCCGCTGGGATAGTCGGGATAAATGATTTCCGGCAGGCGTCCCGCAGCAGACAGCACAACGGCCCGCGGACAATGTCCGCGGGCCGTGTTTTGTTATGGCAGAGCGTGTGACGGCTATGCGCCCAGCACCTTGCGCTTTTCCAGAATGTATTTGGCCCGATCCAGCGGGTTGACGCCGATGCGCTCCCGCTCGGCATGGACCTCCGGCGGACAGGGCGCATAGTGCGAAAACGACGAGGCCAGCGACCCGCGTCCCGAGGTCAGACGGGCAAAGTCGGTGGGCAGGGTCAGGCTTGCGGCGGCGGGAACCTCGGCGGCCAGGTGCAGTCGGCCACCCTGCATGCTCTGCTCGCCCAGCACGCCGCGAACCGATTGCAGCAGGCTGATCACCCGCCCGGACAGATCGGGGTCAAAGCGCAGACTTAGGCGCAGAATCGGCTCCAGCAGCGTCACGCCGCAGCGGCGCAGGCCGTCCATGATGGCCATGGGCGTGCAGACGAAAAAGTCCAGCGGATGGGTGTGGATGTGGTGATAGCCGCCGTCCACCAGCGTGACCTTCAGATCGGTGACTTCCCAGCCGAACAGCCCCTGCTGCAGCGCCTCGGGCACAGCCGTGGCCACATGGTTCTGATAGCGGTAGGGCAGCTTGTCCGGGCCGACGCGGCACTCGTAGACCAGCCCGCTGCCGCGGGGCAGCGGCTCGATCAAAAAGCGCAGCACGGCCCAGCAGGGCTTGGGCATGGTATAGGCGTCGAAGCCCTCGCCCGGGGCGGCGGGCGTCTCCTGATAGATGACCGACGGAGCGGAAAAGCTGGCCCGCAGGCCGTAGCGCTCTTGCAGCAGCTCGGTGAGAATCTCCAGTTGGATGGGGCCGACGATGCGCAGCTGCAGCTCCTGCTTTTCCTGCACCCAGAGAAAGTGCAGCAGCGGGTCCTCGTCGGCCAGCTGGCGAAAGGCGGCCACCAGCCTCATCAGCTGGTCGGGCTTCTCCGGCGCGGCCTTGACAGTCAGCAGCGGCGTGGCCAGCGAGGATTCGCGCCGCGGCGGTGTGCCGCGGCCCAGCAGATCGCCGGCGCGCACCTCGCCCAGGCCGAAAAGAACCGCAATGTCGCCGGCCTCGGCCCGGGGGATGTCCGCTTGCTTGCGCCCCAGCGGGCGGCGCAGGCCGGCGATTTTGTATTCCTGACCCAGGCGGGGGAGATAGACGCTCTGGCGCGGCTCCAGGCTGCCGGAGAAGATGCGCACGTGAGCCAGCTTTCCCAGCGTTTTGTCGTGCTCCAGGCGGAACACCCGGGCGCAGAATTCGCCCGCGGGGTCGCCTGCCGGCGCGGGGACCGACTGGCTGAGAAACGACAGCAGCGCCGCGCAGCCTGCGCCCGTCTTGGACGAGCCGCAGAGCACGGGCACGGCGCCGCTGCCCATGGCCTGCTGCAGCGCGGCGGCGAAATCCGGGGCGCGGCCCGCCAGCCACTGGTCCAGCAGCGCGTCATTGCCGGAGAGAATGACGGCGTTTTCCAGACAGTCCTCCGCCGGAACCACGCCGGCGGACGGATCGCCCTCGTGAACTGGACGATTCACCGGCAGTAGGGTGCGGGAGGGCAGCTGTCCGGCCAGCTCGGCACAGACGGCGTCAAACCGGCTGCCGGCGCGGTCAAGCTTGTTGAGAAAGACCACGCAGGGGAGCGCCAGCGCCTCGATAGCGGCACAGAGAATCTCGGTCTGCGCCTGCACGCCTTCCACGGCAGAGACAACCAGCACCGCGCAGTCCAGCGCCGACAGCGCACGTTCCACTTCGCTGAGAAAGTCGGCATGGCCCGGCGTGTCGATCAGGTTGACCACGCACGTGGGCAAATCCAGCACGGCGTCAGCGGTCTTCACCGAGATGCCGCGGGCCTGCTCGATGGCCAGCGTGTCGGTTTGCGCCGTCCCGGCGTCCACGGTACCGGCGGTGCGCACCGCGCCGCCGTGGAACAGCAGCTGCTCGGTCAGGCTGGTTTTGCCTGCGTCAACATGCGCCACAATGCCGATGTTCAGCTTGCGCTTGGCTGCCATGGCATGCGCCTCCTTTCTGTCTGTGCCGGATTGGCCGGGCGGCGGACGCCGCCCGGCATGTTATGAATTGACGATGGGGGAGATGACCGGCTTTCCGTCCCGGTCCAGCAGGGGCGTCAGCCCACCGGCATAGCCGCTGGCGTGCCAGAGATACTGCACACCGGTCTGCTTGTCCACCCAGATCTGCATGATATTTGAAAAGCCCTGGGAGTAAATCTGCGCAAAACGGTTTTCGTCGCGGTCATTTTTTGCCATGGTGCCAATGCCCCTTTTGTTAAATTGTTAAAACCCGGAACGGACCGGTTATGCCTTGTCCAGAATCAGAACCGACAGCGACCAGGCGGGCGCATGATAGACAAAGTTTCTTGCCGCGCCCTGTGCTACAAACTCCGTGTCCCGAACATGCTCGGGGTCGTCGATGCGGTTCTCCGCCAGCGCGTCGCCGGTAAGTAGCTTGACGGTATATGCAGACTGCACCTCGGTATCCAGCGAGAGGTCGATGGCCTCGTCCTGCTCGGTAAAGTTGACGATCTTGACGATGACATGCGCCTCGTCCGTATCGGCCACGGCCTCTACCGCTGGGTAGGAGGGCAGCGCTGCCTGCAGAACCAGTTGGCCGTCCACATAGCCGCGGAAGCCGCCGACGAACGTCTCTACCTTGAAGTCGTGCCAGCCTTCGGCGATGGCATGCGCATTGCGCTCACTGAGCAGCTCTTCCTTGATGGAGTGGGCGGTCTGCGCCCAGCTGCTCTCCGGCGTGATGATCCAGCTGAAGCCGCTGGTGTTGCGCATGGTCCAGTCTTCCATGCCGCGGTTGTTGACAAAGGCCTGAATATCCAGCCGGTCCTTGAAGTATACCGAGATTTCCATCGTGGAGGACGCGGACAGCTCCTCGCCAAAGGTGACCGATGTGGCCTCGGGAGAGCGGCGGCCCAGCGCCGGACCCTTGAAGGGCAGTGCGTCCGGCTGCGGCGGGATGGTGGTGAACCATTCGCCGTCCTGCCGCACAGTGCCCAGCAGGGCATGGGACACGCCGGCTGCGGCGCCGTCTACCTTCGCATGTTTGAAGGAGAACGCATGGTCGGCGCTGACGCTGAAAATGCCGGCCATCGGCTTATAGCAGACGGCTGTTTCCACCGAGGCATCGACAAAATCGCGCCCGCGGTTGGCGCCCATCAGCTTCAGCATATACCAGGAAGGAATGCCATAGCTGGTCGTGTTGTCAAAGCAGATCAGGTTGGGGTACCACTTATAGTAGGTCACGTTTTCAAACAGCGGTGCATAACAGGCCAGACGGCAGATATCCTGATTTTTCTCCAGTCCCATCCAGAACATTGCCTCGCCCAGCGCGGCACGGAGCGTGCCGGGCTGCCCCTGCGTGACGGCGCATTCGCCGATGAAAATGCCGGGGCCGGTGCGCGGGAGGCTGTCGTAGCGGTGGATGTTTTCGGCAAAGAATTCGGGCGTGGAATAATAGTGCTCGTCCACAATCTCAGCCGGCAGACCCTTCTCTTCCACATGGAGGCAGGTCAGGAAGGTCATATCGGGATAGCGCGTTTTCAGCTCCTGATACATCCACTGATAGTATTCATAATACTCCGGGCAGTAGGATTCGTTGCCGATTTCCACATAATCCAGGCCGAAGGGGGCGGGATGGCCGGCTTTGGCGCGCATATCGCCGTATTTTGTTCCCACCGGCGCGGTGGCGTATTCGATGGCGGCAATGGCCTCGTCCAGAATCTGCTGCTTCTGCTCGCCCTGGAAGAACTGCACCACTGTGAACACATCGCTGATGCCGCAGTTGAGCACATACAGCTTTTTCATGTTCAGATCTTCGCACAGCTGCAGATATTCATGATAGCCAAAGCCGTTGGTCGTGCGGTAATTCCACATGTTCCAGAAGGACGGGCGCTCCCACACCGGGCCGGTGATGCGGGAGAAGAAGGGAATCGTCGCAAAGTTGAACCCCTCGACGAAGCCGCCGCCGGGATAGCGGCAGAAGCCCGGCTTCAGCGCCGCCAGCTTTTCCACCAGGTCCTTGCGCAGGCCGTGACCGTTGTAGGTCTCGGCGGGCATCAGCGAGACAAAGCCCAGGTGAAGGCAGCAGGCTTCCGGCGCTTCGAGGACAAACATGGCCTGTTTGTCCTCGCCGCTGGATACAAACGTGCAGTCATAGCGGGCATAGCCGTTGGATTTGACAGTAAAGCCCCTCTCGGCGTAGACCGCGCCGTCCTTCGAAGCCAGCCGGACCCGGATGACGCTGTCCTGATCCGCATAGGCGAACATGTAGAACTGGTATGCCTCGCCGGTCTGCACCGAGACACCCTGATAGCCCACGTTGTGGATGCGACCGCCGCTGGAAAAGTCAACGCGCAGAGAGGTTTCACGGTGTTCGTTCAGTGTGTGTTCAGCGTCCAGCGTCATTTCCGCGCAGTCGGCATACCAGCCGGGAATGGGCGTATAGGCAAGCTGGTTTGCTTCCATCCAGCGGGTTAGTCCCTCGCCGTGGTTGAATTCGGTCTGAAAGCCGGAGGTTTTTTCAACAAAATACTCTGTTCCGCCGCCCAGTCCCTCGCAGTTTTCCGGCATTAGCGAATCCTCAAACGAGCGGTTGCGGATCATTTCCGGATAGATGCCCGAATCGCCGCAGCGGTTCAAATCTTCATAAAAAATGCCGTAGAGGTCCCTGGTCACCGGAAACTTTGGCGTTCCGGTCTGAATCGTGATCTTTGTCATGGCGGCTCCTTTCAAATCTGGTCATTTCCT
>CACXCV010000156.1 GCA_902766215.1 Oscillospiraceae bacterium | reverse complement strand
GCTCGTTTATCGCCTGCTGCAGCACCGAGGACAAGCTGGTCACCTGGTTGGACTACTTTGCCTGCGAAGAGGGCTTCCCGCTCAAGGCCTATCAGGACGTCTATTCCAGCGACTCGACCCCCTTTGCCGACCAGGGCGTGCCCGCGCTGTCCTTTGCCCGCGCCACGGCCCGCGGCACCGGCACCATCCACAACCGCTATGACACCACGGCGCTGATGAGCATGCCGCAGATGCTGCGCGACATTGCATTCATCAGCAGCTTTACCGGCCGGATGGCCAACGCCGCTGCTTTCCCCGTAGGACGCGAGATTCCCGAGAGCGTCAAGGAAAAGCTGGACGTCTACCTCAACCGCAAGCGCAAACAGTAACCGGATATCAAGCAAACAGCAACCCGGTACATATACGCCCCCGCGGCAGCTGTTCAGCCGCCGCGGGGGCGTTTCCTTTGCATTTATGCACCGTTGACAGAACCATTTTCCTGTGGTAGGCTGAAACCACAGGGCAAGCCGCCGGTTTCCCCGCCCGGCACAGCCAAGGAGGGATCTGTCATGCCAACGCGCCGCAGCCGCGTCTTTTTCACCGTGTTCTCCGCGCTGCTGGCGGCCGGACTGACCGCCATGGGCCTGCACGCCGCCTTGCGCGCCGGGGAGCTGGCCGAGCGGCAGACTGCCCGGCTGTCTCAGGATCTTCATGACTCGTATCAGGAGTGCAGCACCATGACCACCGCCGCCGTGCGAACGGCGGTCACCTTTCACACCGAGGCGCTGGTGCTGGCGCTGGATGAACAGGGCAGCGTCTTGGCGCGGACGCAGGAGTTTTTGCTGCTGCGCGACATCAGCAACCGCAACCCGCCCTATTTTGCCCTGCTGCCCGGCCTGACCGGGGCGCAGCGCAGCGCGCTGCGCGCTCTGGCGTCCCGGCCCGATGGCAGCTATCCCTATGGCAGCGTGGTCTATCCCGACCCCCGCTCCAAGCATCCGGACTCGCAGGCCTGCGGACAGCCCCTCCGCCTGTCGCTGCAAAGCACCGGCCGCGACGACGAATGCGATCTGCTGCTGGCCACGTTGGACGATGACGGCGAGGCATGGAGCGAATGGCTGCCCTACCTGCGCGCCCGCGCGGCACTGCCGGACGAGGGCCGGCTGATGGAGCTGATCGGCGGCGCGTCCCCCACGCGGTCGCTGCTGCGATATGAGCACTTTGTTTCTTTCTCCCCCGCCCCGCGCTCTGTCTGCGCCGCCGTACTGGCCGGATATTATGTCACCTGCCCGCTGGCGGACTGGCTCTCGCAGTCCTGGGCCAGCTGCCTGCTCTGGCTGGGCGCACTGGCGCTGGGCAGCGCCGCAGCAGCCATGCTGACCGCCCAGATTGCCGGTTTCAGGCAGAAAAAGCGGCGAGTTCACCCCTGACTGGCACACTTTCCGGCCGACTGCCTGTCATTGCACAGACCCCGACGCTTTCGCGTCGGGGTCTGTGTGTTTTTTGGTAAAATGTTATGTAAATTGCTCGCTGCTCAGGCTGATCGATTCGCCTGGCTGGAGCGACACAGTACACGCCCTGCCGGCATAGACGATCCGGCGCGTCCAGGGGTGCCCGGCGCGGACGGTGCAGCGCAGCAGCGCATGGTTCTTCCACTCGATGGCAATCTCCGCGTCGCCGCGCAGCCGCAGCCCGCGCACACTTCCGCCCGGCCAGGCCTGCGGCAGCGCCGGCAGGAGCACAACTCGCTCGTCCGAGCTTTGTACCATCATTTCGGCGATGGCCGCCGCCGCTCCGAAGTTGCCGTCAATCTGAAATGGCGGGTGCCGGTCAAATAGGTTGGCATAGGTCGAGACAGCCAGCAGCTGCTGGATGTTCTCGTGCGCCTTTTCCCCGTCCCAGAGCTTGGCATAGTGGTTGATGATCCATGCGCGGCTCCAGCCCGTGTGCCCGCCGCCGTGGGACAGGCGGCTCTCCAGCGTTTTACGGGCGGCGGCCGCCAGCTCCGGCGTGCCGTCCATGGTAATCTGGTCGGAGGGGTGCAGACCGTACAAGTGGGAGATGTGCCGGTGCCCGGGGTCACATTCCTCATATTCCTCCACCCACTCCATAATGCGCCCGTCGCTGCCAATGCGGTTGGGGATCAGGCGGCTGCGCGCCTGCTGCACCTGGGTCAGAAACGCTGTCTCAGACGGGATGCCGCGCCCAGCCAGCTCCGCCGCGCGGGCCGGGTCTTCCGCACCGCGGTCAAGGATTTCCGCCGCCGCCAGGCACTGGCTGAACAGATCGCGCAGAATCTGGTTGTCCATCGTGGCGCCATAGGTCACGGCGCCTTGCTCGCCATTGGGCAGGCGGTATTCGTTTTCCGGCGACAGAGATGGGCAGGTAACCAGATAGCCATCCTTTTCCACCAGAAAATCCAGGAAAAACAGCGCCGTTTCGCACAGGACGGGATAGAACCGGCGCAGGAAGGCCGCATCCTGCGTGTACTCATAGTGTGTCCAGACATGGGTGCACAGCCAGGCCGCACCCATCACCCAGTAGCTGCTGCCCAGCCAGGTGTCCTGGGGGGCACAGTCGCCGTGGATGTCGGTGTTGTGGTGGGCCACGATGCCCCGGCAACCATACATACCCCGGGCCATCCGCCGGCCGCTTTCCACCATCTGCTCCAGCAGGGAAAACAGCGGCAGGTGGCACTCGGACAGGTTGCAGCTCTCTGCGGGCCAATAGTTCATCTGGGCGTTGATGTTGATGGTATATTTTGACTCCCAGGGCGGCTGGAATTCCTGATTCCAGATGCCCTGCAGATTGGCCGGCAATCCGCCGGGCCGGCTGCAGGAGATGAGCAAATAGCGTCCAAAGTCAAACAGCAGCTGATTCAGACCCAGGTCGGCCTGCCCCTCCTTGGCCTGCTGCAGGCGCTGGTTGGTGGGCAGCGCGTCAAAGGTCTCGCTGCCGTCCAGATGCAGCGCCGCACGGCCATACAGCGCCTGATAATCCGCCGTGTGCCGCGCCAGCAGCGCGTCATAGCCCCTGGCCTGCGCCCGGTCCAGCGTCTGCTCCACCTGCCCGCGGAGGAAGGTGTGCCAGTCGCCGGGCTGCGCTTCGTTCCGGTGCTGATAGGAGGTGTCGGCGCCAAAGAGCAGCGTCACCGCGTCCGCGCCCTCAACATACAGCGTCTGGCCGACCACCTGCACCGTGCCGCCCTCGGCGCAGGCGCGCAGGCACGAAACAAACGACGTGCCGCCCTGCCCCAGGGTGCCATAGAGCGCAATGCCCGTCTGGCCCAGCTTTTCCACGCCGTCGAAATAGCGTCCGCGTTCCAGCCGTGCGCCAAAGGTGATGCTGCCCGGCCGGTCCGCCGTCAGACGCAGTACCAGGCAGTCATCCGGATGGGAAATAAATGCCTCGCGGTGATAGGCCGCGCCGTCCTGCGTATAGTCCACGGTGCAGACCGCGCGGTCCAGATCCAGACTGCGTGTATAGTCCACCACCTGCACAAAACGGCCGAACTCCAGCCGGATGTCGCCCAGCGTCTGATAAGGCTGCATGCTGTCCGGGCAGCCCGCCACCGCCATGTCCAGCAGCTTTTGCGCCTTGGAAATCTCACCATGGAAGATGCACTGCCGAATCGGCTCCAGGTGGCGCAGCGCGTCCGGATTCATGCGGTCGCGCGCGGTGCCGTACCACATCGATTCCTCGTTAACCTGAATCTTTTCCTGCCCGGGGATGCCGAACATCATGGCGCCCAATCGGCCGTTGCCCAGCGGCAGCGCCTCCTCCCAGCGGAAAAATGCCGCCGGCTCACGATACCATAATTTACTCATAAAAATGCACTCCTTTTTTCCGGCGCATGGCCGGTTATTCCTGCTCGATCAAGCCATATTTGTTTTGAATCCGCTCCAGCTTTTCCAGCATTGGGTTGGCAGCAAGCCAAAGAAAGATGGCCGTAGCCGCCGCCTGGACGCAGTCCAGCGGAAATCCGGTCAGATAATAGCTCAGCAGAATCGCTCCATTCCACTCGCCCGCCCACAGCAGCGCAGCGGCCGGGTTCATGATGCCGCCATAGACCACCACCGCGCACAGTGCGCCAAAGATGCACAGCGCACCCCGGCTCCGCAGCCAGCCCCAGCGGCCCAGCACGCCGGCCAGAAAGCCCGTCAGCCCCATGGCAAACATCTGCCACGGCGTCCACGGCCCCTGTCCCAGCAGAACGTTGGAGGCCAGCATGGTCATAGCCCCCACCAGAAAGCCCGTCTCACCGCCCAGGGCCACGCCCACCAGAATGGTCAGCGCCATGACCGGCTTGAACTGCGGCAGCATGAAAAACGCCGCCCGCCCCGCCACACCGATGGCGCACAGCGCCGCAATGAGCGCCAGCTCCCGCGCCTGGGGTCTGCGGCCCTCAAAGACCAGAAAAAACGGCAGCATACACTCGGCCAGCACCGCCAGCGCCGCCGGATAGGTGCTCCCCGGCGGCAGCACGGCAACAGAAAGCCAGAGCGTCAGCGGCACCAACAGCAGGATGACGCCGGCCGCCGCCGTGCGCCGCGGCAGGCGCCGGTGCGGCAGTCCGGGCCGCGGCTCCCGCCGGAACAGCGCCGCCGCCAGCACCAGCAGCGCGGCGATCAGGCCGCCATAAAGCCACATCTCGCGCCGGGTCATCGCCGCCAGCGGCCCGGCAGTGGGCAGCGCCGTCAGGTCAGTCCCCCGCGCCGCGGCAAGCAGGAGGGCCAGTGCTGCCAGCCCGGAGACCGCCGCCAGCACCCTGCGCCACCGGGGCAGCGGCGCAGGCTCTGCCGCAGGATCGGAATCAACCGCAGCCGGCGCCGCGGCAGGCTGTTCCGGCGCGGGCAGCGCACCGCCGCAGGCGGCAATCACGTCCTCGGCCGTGACAGCCCCAGGCAGCAGCGCCCGGGCTATACGGTTGGCCGCCGTGGTATAAAAGCTGCTGCCGGAGAAGAACTGCCGCACCGTCCCCTCGGTGACGACGCTCCCGTCGAAAAACAGTGCGCAGCGCTGGGCATAGCGGGCGCAAAATTCCACATCGTGGCTGACCATCAGCACCGCCGCGCCCTGACGCAGCAGCGCATGCAAAATTTCCGCCAGCGCCTGCTTGAACCCGGCGTCCAGGCCCCGGGTCGGTTCGTCCAGCAGGAGGATTTCCGGCTCCGCCAGCAGCAATTTGGCCAGCGCGGCCCGCTGCTGCTCGCCGCCGGATAGGTCATAGGGGTGCCGCGCCAGCAGGCCTTCCAGCCGGCAAAGCCGCACCATACGCGCCACCCGCTCCGGTCCGTCCGCCGCGCCGGATACCGCCTCCAGCAGGTCGTCGCCCACCGTAGACTTGAGAAACAGCGTCTGGGGATTCTGCGGCAGCAACCCCACCCTGCCCCCGGCCCGCACCGTGCCGCGCTGCGGATCGGCCAATCCGGCCAGCAAACGCAGGCTGGTGGTTTTCCCCGCGCCATTGCCGCCCAGCAGTGCCGTCAGCTCCCCCCGGTGCAGCGTCAGCGATAAGCCGCACACTACGTCCGGCGCGTTGTCTTCATAGCGAAACCACAGGTCTTCCGCCCGCAGCACCGCCGCGCCGCAAACCGCCGTCGGCTCCGCCGGCAGCGGCCGCAGCGGGTGTTGAACGGCATAGTCCTCCAGCCAGGCACGGCCGTCGCGCACCGTCACCGGGCAACGCCCCATGCCGTCCGCCGCCGCCCAGATGCGCACAGCCGCCGGCATGGCGCACAGCATTCCGCTGTCCGCGCGACACAGCTGCGCCCCCACCTGCTCCGGCGTGCCGGCACAGCACAGGCGCCCCCGCTCCATCACCACGGTCAGGGTCGCCAGCGGCAGCGCATCTTCCAGCCGCTGCTCGGACAGGATCACCGTGGTACCCAGTTCGCGGTTCACGCGGCCCACCGCCGTCAGAAAATCTGCGGCGGCAATGGGGTCCAGCTGGCTGGTCGGCTCGTCCAGAATCAGCACGTCCGGCTGCATCACCATCACCGAGGCCAGACTGAGCAGCTGCTTCTGCCCGCCGGACAGGCCGGCCGT
>CACXCV010000155.1 GCA_902766215.1 Oscillospiraceae bacterium | reverse complement strand
GCGCTGGCCGCGGCGCTGGGGCTGGTCGTCTGGGCGCTCACGCGCAGCGTGCCCTTTGGCCTGGCCGTGGGCGCGGCGGGTGTGCTGGCTGCGGGCGTGGCCTATTTCTTCCATGCCGCGGCCTTTGAGGGGCTGGTGCAGACAGTGATGGGCCGCGTGTCGGTCTTCGACCGGTTCTACCTGATGGTCATGGGTACGCTGGACTGGACCACGGTCTTTTTTGACCTGTCCGTCACGGCGCTGTTCCTGTTCTTCACCATGCAGTCCATGGAGAAACGGAGGTGGAGCTGATGAAACGCCAGCATTCGACCCAGCGCCCGGCCCGGGCGCTGAAGATCGGCAGCTATACCGTGGCGGTGTCGCTCGTTGCCATTGTCGTGGCTGTGCTGCTCAATGTGCTGCTGGCCCAGGTGCCGGC
This sequence comes from Oscillospiraceae bacterium, assembly GCA_902766215.1. GTDB lineage: Bacteria > Bacillota > Clostridia > Oscillospirales > Oscillospiraceae > RUG11142. The sequence continues at coordinate 2,709 of CACXCV010000155.1, read as the reverse complement.
CAGCTATACCCGCTGGGACATGACCCAGGAGGGGCTGTATACCCTCTCGGATCAGACCAGACAGATTGTCTCCAGCCTGGACGAGGACGTGACGGTCTACCTGGTGGCAGAGACCGGCAGCGAGGACGAGACGATCCTCCAGCTGCTGGACCGCTATCAGGCGCTCAGCCCGCACATCCGCGTGGTGCGCCGCGACCCGGTGCTGTATCCGGCGTTTTTAAGCCAGTTTACCGATACGCCCGATCAGGTGTCGGCCAACTCGCTGGTGGTTGAGAGCGGCCGCCGGGCCACGCTGGTGGATAACAGTGAGATCTACCTCAACACCTACAGCTACTATTACTATTATCAATATGTCTCCGACCGGCAGTTTGCCGGCGAGAGCGCCCTGACCACGGCCATCGACTTTGTCACCACGGCGCACCTGCCCACGGTGTATCAGTTGACCGGCCATGGCGAAGCGGCGGTCAGCGACACGCTGAGCGCCTATATCGCCGGCGACAACATGGAGCTGAAAACGCTCAGCCTCCTGTCAGAGGAGGCGGTGCCCGCCGACGCCGACTGCGTGCTGATCAACGCCCCGGCGGCAGACCTGTCTGCGGACGAGGCCCAGCTGCTGGCGGACTATCTCGACGGCGGCGGGTCGCTGCTGCTGCTCAGCAGCTATACCGTCACCGGCTGCCCCAATCTGCTTTCGGTGCTGGCCGACTACGGCATGGAGCCAGAGCCGGGCCTGATCCTGGAGGGGAGCACGGCCCACTGCTATCGCTACCGCAACTATCTGCTGCCCGAGCTGCAGGACACAGAGCTGACCCACGCCCTTTATGAGGGGGGCTATCAGATCTTTGCCCCCAATGCCCACGGCGTGCGCCAGACGGCGGCGGTGCGCAGCGGCGTGACGCTTACCCCGCTGCTGACCACCTCGGCCGAGGCCTATACCAAGCTGGACGCCGAGCACATGGGCACCGGCGAAAAAGAGGACGGCGACGCGTCCGGCCCCTTCCAGGTGGGCATGGCCGCCAGCGAGGAGCATGACGGCCTGACAACCCGGCTGGTCTGGCTGGGCAGCGCCGCCCTGGCGGACGAGAGCATCGATGCGCTGGTTTCCGGTGCGGATTCCGACCTGCTGCTGGGTGCGCTGGGCTGGATGTGCCAGCGCGAAAGCTCGATCACCATCCACACCAAGAGTCTCAATGTCAGCTATCTCACCATGGACGACGCGTCGGCCAACCTCTGGAGCGTGGTGTTTATGGCCGTGATCCCGCTGCTGCTGGCCGTCTCCGGCGCGGTGATTATGATGCGGCGGAGGAAGCGCTGATGCACAGAACAAGAAATCTGATCCTGGCGCTGGTTCTGGTGGCGGCGCTGGCGCTGGCCGCCTGGCTGGTGCTGCGCCCCGCGGCGGAGGAGCCGGCCCCCGAAGAAGAGAGCAGCACGCTCTACAGCGTGGACAGCGGCGCCATTACCGGCCTGAGCTGGGTCTGGGAGGGCGGCACGGTCGCGCTGCGCCGCGAGGGCGGCGTGTGGCTCTGTCCGCAGCAGCCCGAGACAGCCATTGACCAGAGCGCCGCCGCCGCACTGGCGGCGCAGGCGGCCAGCGTGGCCAAGACCAAGGACCTTGCCGGGGCCGACCCGGTGGAGTTCGGCTTTGACCAGCCGCGCCTGAGCCTGCGCATCCAGCTGGGCGAGACGGAGGTACTGCTGGAGCTGGGCCTGCGCAACGACTATGCGGGCGGGGATTATGCCCGGCTGAACGGCGGGGATATCTGCCTGACGGACACTGCACTCTATGACGCCTTTGCCGTGGGTATGAAGGACCTCGTGCCCCAGGACGACATGGGCGGCCTGACGGCGTCCAACGTGCAGGAGCTGTCGCTGACTGCGCCGGGTGCGCAGCGCACGCTCTGCCATTTTGACGAGGAAAAGTCGCCCAGCGACTTTTTCACCTGGTATCTTGCCGCTGACGGCGGGGAGAATGCGCCGGCCGACAGCAGCGCGGTTTCGCCGGTGCTGTCCAGGCTGGCAGAGCTGCGCCTGACGGACTGCGTGGACTGGCAGCCGGAGAGCCTGGCCCCCTATGGGCTGGACGAGCCGGTTCTGCGCCTGCGGGTGCAGTTCCGTGCCGCAGACGCCAACGGAGTCGAGGCCGAGCAGGCCCGCGTGCTGCTCTTTGGCGGCGCCACCGAGCCGGCGGCGCTGATCGGCCAGGACGTCAGCGAACTGGACTCGCTGGAGGACGAGGCGCCGCAGCGGCAGGTCTATGCCATGCTGGAGGGGTCCGAGCTGGTCTATGCCGTGGACGCGGCGGTGCTGGATTCGCTGCAGCAGCTCCTGACGGCGAGCCTGAGTCCCACGGCGGTCTGCCCGGCTGACTGGAGCACGCTGCGCGTGCTGCGCCTGACCATCGACGGCGTTACCACCCGCTTGGGCATTGACAAAGCAGAGGACGGGGGCGAGACGGCCTATTCGGTGGACGGCCGCGCGGCAGACTATGACACGGTGTATGAAACCTATCGCGCCATCCGCGACATGGCGGCGCAGGCCCCGGCCGAGCCGGTGCAGCCCGAGGGCGAGCCGGTGCTCACTGCGGAATTCCACCGGGACAGCGACCGCAACACGGTCGTGACCGTCCGGTTCTATCCCTATGACGGCAGCTTTTACCTGGCCGAGACCGACGGAGCCTGGCAGCTGCTGGTCAGCCGCCGGGATGTG
>CACXCV010000154.1 GCA_902766215.1 Oscillospiraceae bacterium | reverse complement strand
CGGGCGCGGCGGGCGGCCTCGCGGGCGCGGGAGGCGTTGATTGCCTTTTCGATGATCAGCTTGCCGATGGCCGGGTTCTCCTCCAGGAAGGTGGCCAGGCTCTCCTTGACAATGCCCTCCACCAGGGGGCGCATCTCGCTGTTGCCCAGCTTGGTCTTGGTCTGGCCTTCAAACTGGGCCTCGGTCAGCTTGACGGAGATGATGGCCGTCAGGCCCTCGCGGCTGTCCTCGCCGGAGAGCGTTTCCTCGCCCTTGAGATAACCCTTGCTGCGGCCATAGTCGTTGAGCACCTTGGTCAGCGCCGACTTGAAACCTGTCTCATGGGTGCCGCCCTCGGTGGTGTGAATGTCGTTGGCAAAGGACAGAATGTCCTCATTATACCCGTCGTTATACTGCATGGCCACCTCGGCGGTGGCGTTTTCCCGCTGGCCGCTGACATAGATCACCTCGGCATGGATGGGCGTCTTGTTGCGGTTTCGATATTCCACAAAGGAGCGGATGCCGCCCTCATAGCACATATCGTCGCTGCGATCCTCGCCGGGGCGCTCGTCCCGCAGCTCGATGCGCACGCCCGCATTGAGGAATGCCTGCTCGCGCAGGCGCTTTTCCAGCACGTCGTATTCATAGATCAGCGTCTCAAAAATCTCGCCGTCGGCCTTGAAGACAATCTCAGAGCCGTGCTCCTCGGTCTCGCCCACGGTGGTCAGCGGCTGCACCACGGCGCCGCGGGCAAACTTCATCTCCTGGATGTGCCGGCCGTCGTAAACGCGCACCTCCAGCCACTCGGACAGCGCGTTGACCACCGAAGCGCCCACGCCGTGCAGGCCGCCGGATACCTTATAGCCCCCGCCGCCGAACTTGCCGCCGGCGTGCAGCACCGTAAACACCACTTCCAGCGCGCTCTTGCCCGTCTGGGGCTGAATGCCCGTGGGGATGCCGCGGCCGTTGTCCCGGACGCTGATCACGTTGCCCGGCAGAATCTTTACCTTAATGTGGTCGCAGAAGCCGGCCAGCGCCTCGTCAATGGCGTTGTCCACAATCTCATAGACCAGGTGGTGCAGGCCATTGACCGAGGTCGAGCCGATATACATGCCCGGGCGCTTGCGCACGGCCTCCAGCCCTTCCAGAACCTGAATCTGACTGGCGTCGTATTCCTGCTGCGGCTTTAATAACTCTTCAGACATAACGAATCTCCTTCTTCATGGCACAAGCCCCATTGCTTCGTGGCTGCGGTGCTCGATGGCGGCGGCGGAGAGCTGGGTCAGATATACGCGCTCCATGCCAAACTCCTCTGTCAGGACAAAGGCGCGGGGCAGATCCTCCGCCACGGCGACCACCTCGCCGTTATCCTCCGCCTGTTTTAAAAATGCGCGGGTATGCTTGGATATGGTGGTGTTTTCCAGATCAAAAATACCGACAATGGCCGAATCCCGCACGGTCATGCTGCTTCCGATATGCAGGTACATGGGTCATCCCTCATTCCATGGGCGCAACCGTCCCCTGCTGCACCAGAAACACCTGGCCCAGAGAGGTCAGCCGGTCCGTCTCGCAGCAGGTGATAAACACCTGCCCGGATTTCAGCTCGTTGAGGACAAAGTCCTGCCGCCCGGCGTCCAGCTCGGACAGCACGTCGTCCAGCAGCAGCACCGGCTCCTCGCCGGTGTCGCGGCGGAACAGCTCACGCTCGGCCAGCTTCAGCGAGATGGCGGCGGTGCGCGTCTGTCCCTGTGAGCCAAAGCTCTTCAGGCTGCAGCCGGAGAGCAGCGCGTCAAAGTCGTCGCGGTGCGGGCCGGACAGGCACTGACACGACGCCAGCTCCGCCGCGGCATGGCTCTGCTGGTGCTCGCGCAGCTGCCGGCAGATGTCTTCCAGACTGCCGCAGGGGTCGCTCACCGAGGACACCGTGCGGTATTCCAGCGTCAGCGTCTCCCGTTGGCCGGAAAAGGCGCTGTGATACTCGCCGGCCAGCGCTGCCAGCTGGCGCAGATACCGTGCCCGATAGCGGATGATGACCGCGCCCTGCCGGGCCATCCGCTCGTTAAAGTCCGGCAGCGTGTCCAGCAGCGAGGGATACTCCAACCGGTCCTTGAGGATGCGGCTCTTGTGCTCCAGCAGACGGGTATATTCTGCCAGCGCGGCGCCATAGCCCGGGCGAAGCTGGCACAGCGGCGCATCGACAAACCGGCGGCGCACCGCCGCCCCTGCCCGCAGAATCTGCAGATCCTCCGGGCAGAACAGCACCGTGGTAAAGCAGCCGCGCAGCTCTTCGGCGCTTTTCTTCTTCACGTCGTTGCAGAACAGCTGCCGCCGCTTCTGCCCCGCAAAGAGCAGCGCCCGCAGGTCCAGCTCGCGCCGGGCCGTCTGCACCCGGGCGGACAGCTCGGCAAAGTCCTGACCAAAGCCGATCAGCTCGGCCTCGCGCCGGGTGCGAAAGCTGGCAAACGATGACAGATAACCAATGGCCTCCAGCAGATTGGTCTTGCCCTGGGCGTTGTCGCCCACCAGGAGGTTCACCCCCGGGCAGCAGTCCATCTGCATCTGCGCATAGTTCCGAAAGCCGCGCAGCGCCAGGCTTTCAAGCCTCATCCGCCGTGACCTGCCAGTTCTGCCCGTCGAAGGACACCACATCGCCGGGGCGCAGCTTTTTGCCCCGCATGGTGCAGACAAAGCCGTTCACCCGCACCTCGCCGTTCTGCACCACGGCCTTGCCCTCGGCGCCGCTCTCCACGGCGTTGCAGAACTTGAGAAAGCTGTCCAGCTTGATAAACTCTGTGTGGATGGGGATTTGCTCCGGTTTGACGGTGTATTTTGGCGTAACACTGACTTTCATTCCGCATCCTCCGCTTTCAGCCGTACCGGCAGAATCATATACAGATAGCTTCCGCTGCCGTCGCAGGGCTCCATCACCATGGGGCTCAGCCCGTTGGACAGGCCCAGGCTGACCTCCGCCGTGGGGATCGCCTTTAACGCGTCCAGCAGGAATTTGCAGTTGAAGCCGATCTCCAGCCCCGCGCCGTCGCCGGCCAGCTGGCACACATCGTGCGCCATACCCATGGCCGCCGAGGTCTGAAAGTCCGCCTCGTTCAGGCTGAAGCGGCAGCGTACCGGGTTTTTGATTTTTTCCGAGGTAATCAGACTCATGCGTTCAATGCAGCTGTTCAGCTGGCGGACGTTAGCCGTCAGGTGGATGGGCTGGTTCTGCGGAATCACCCGCCGCCAGTCCAGAAATTCGCCGTCCAGCAGCCGGCAGATCACCCGCACCTGGTCGATTTCATACAGGATGTGCTTGCTGCCCAAGGTAAAGGACACCGGCTCGTCCGTGTCCTTCATGATGCGCTCCACCTCGCGCATGCCGGTGGAGGGCATGACAAACTTCATCGTCCGGTTCAGGGGGTTGTCCGCCTTTTCGCGCCGCAGGGCCAGACGATAGCCGTCCACCGACACGGCGGTAAGCGTGTCGCCCTCCAGCTCGAAGGCGCAGCCCGTCAGCACGGGGCGGGCCTGGTTGGTGCTCACGCAGAAGCCCGCGCCCGAAATCATGGCCCGCAGCGCCTTCTGCGGCAGCGAGACCGGCTCGGTGGTTTCCACCTCGGGCAGGTCGGGATATTCCTCTGCCGAGGACGCCATAATCTGGAAAAAACTGATGCCGCTGCGAATGGAGACCTTGTTGTTCTCGTCCACCGAAATGCTGACGTCGCTGTCCGGCAGCTTGCGGATGATCTCGCCGAAGAGCGGCGTGGGCATCACGCAGGAGCCGGGCTCGGTAATCTCGGCAGGGACCTCGACGGTGATCCCCGTCTCCAGATTATAGCCGGTCAGCGAAAGTTTCATCCCGGCGGTCAGGCAGATGCCCTCCAGCGCGGGGATGGTGCTGCGCTGGGCCACGGTCAGCCCGGCGGTGGAGATGGCAGTGATTAGCTGCGCTTTGTCGCAAATGAATTTCATAAAGAGTTCCTCCAATCCCGGCGGCCGTCCGCCGCCGCTCTGATAGGCGTGTATTCTTTCTGCGTCAGCAGAAAGAATAAATAGAAAGAAAGGTTATAGACAGTAGTAGCCGTAGTAGGGCCGATATGTGCAAAACCAGCCAAAACCCTTTCCCTGTGCGGAAATTCGATCCACAGCGCCTGTGCAAAAATTCTGCGGTTTTCCACAGGGCAAATGGAAGAAAAATACCAGTCTTGTCTTTGCACAGGATTTATCTGTCGAATGCACAGCAAACTGTGCAAAAAACAGGAGAGCTTAAAGCTTGTCATTGATGTTGGTGGTGATGTCGCGCACCACGTCGGTAAACTTCCCCTCGGCCAGGGCCTCCTCCACCTGCTTGATGGAGTGAAGAACGGTGGTATGGTTTTTATCAAAAGCCTTGCCGATGTCCGGCAGCGAGAGATTGGTCATGGTGCGGATGAGATACATGGCCATCTGGCGGGCGTCGATTACGTTGCGCCCGCGGTGCTTGCCGCGGATGGCCGCCTCGTCCACACCATAATACAGGGCCACCTGGGCAATGATCAGGTCCGGCGTGGGCATGGCTTCGGCGCTGGTGGTATACATGTCGCGGATGACCTTGGCCACGTTGGACACGGTCATGGTAAAGCCGCCCATCCGCACATGGGCCTGCAGCTTGCGCACGCTGCCCTCAATCTGCCGGATGTTGGAGGTGATGTTGGTGGCGATATAGTCGGCTACGTCATCGGGCAGCTCCAGCCCCAGCGAGATGCACTTGTTGCGGATGATGGCCATGCGGGTTTCATAGTCGGGGGGCTGCACGTCGGCCAGCATGCCCCATTCAAAGCGGGTCACCAGGCGGTCGGTCAGGCGGAGAATCTCCCGCGGCGGCCGGTCCGAGGTCAGGACAATCTGCTTTTTCATCTCAAAGAGCGTGTTGAATGTGTGAAAGAACTCTTCCTCCGTGCGCTCCTTGCCGGCGATGAACTGAATGTCGTCGATGAGAAGAATGTCCGCGTTGCGGTACTGGTTGCGGAATTCAATGTTTTTGCCCTCCTGCAGGGAGTTGATCAGCTCGTTGGTAAATTCGTCGCCCTTTTTGTATACGATGCGGAAGTCCGGGTGGTCGCGCCGCACCGCGTTGGCAATGGCATAGAGCAGATGGGTCTTGCCCAGACCGGAAGGGCCATAGATAAACAGCGGGTTGTAGGGGCCGCCCGGCTCGCGCGAGACGGCCAGCGCCACCGCATGGGCAAAGCGATTGGAGTTGCCTACGATGAACGTGTCAAAGGTAAACTGCTGGTTGGCGTCGATCAGATCGTTGTTGCGCGCGGCGGCTGCCGGCTGTACCGGCTCGCAGACCACCACCAGCTGCAGGTCCTGGCCGAACAGCTCACGCCCGGCCTCCTGAATGTAGCCGGTGCAGCAGCGCTCGATGCTGTCCTTGTTGAAGGCGGAGGGCGTGTAGAGCGTCAGCACGTTGTCCTGAAAGCTTACCGCCTCGGCATCCTCAAACCATGAAGAGATCAGCGGCGCGGACAGGCGGTTTTCCAGCCAGGGGATCACCTTGGCCCAGACGTATGTGGCGGAGTACATAAACCGCTCCTTTCTGTATGAGAAGGCATGGAAATAAGCATAAATTTTTTGTCTGAAAAAATCAGGCGGACGGCCTGCGGCCACCGATGATTATCCACCTTTTATTATAGCATAAAAGGCGTCCGGCCGCAAGGCAAGTTTGCTGGCTGCGGCGTTTTTTTCGCTCTGCGCTGGCAATGGGGGAAAACCGTGGGGGACCATAGCAGGGCGCGTTCGGGTCAATGCGGCGCAAATATGCCCCGCCGCGCTCGTTGGCTCATTTTGGCTGCCGCGTGGAAGAATGAGCGAGGCGGCACAAGATATTGCGCTTCGGCAAATTGTCGGGCACAAGCGTGGATTTCCGCTGAGAAATTTCAAAAATTGAGTTGACAGGCCGCATTTTATTAGAGTATAATATCCGGGTATCCGCCCTATAGAGGGCCTTATGATAACTGCTACGGTAACAACCGTTTGCTGATTTTCAATTGCAGGAGGTGTTCCAGATGTTCCGTACCTATCAGCCCAAGAAGCTCCAGCGCTCCAAGGAGCATGGATTCCGGAAGAGAATGTCCACCAGAAATGGCCGCAAGGTGCTTGCCCGCCGCCGCGCCAAGGGCAGAAACAGACTGACCCATTGATCCGAATACCAGAAAACAAAGGGGGTCCCGCCCGCGGCGGCGCTGATCCCTGCTTGTTCATGGGGTGAATGGAATTGTTCTGTTCGCCCCATCCGTTTTATCAGGCGGCAGTTTGGGGGGTATGGGCGTGCAGTTTTCCCGCTCACTGAAACAGAATAGCCAGTTTCGCCGGCTCTACCGCCGGGGAAAGTCGGCCACGGGCCGGTGCCTGGTCATCTACTGCCGTCCCAACGGGACAAAGGAAAATCAGATTGGCATCACGGTCAACGCCAAGCTGGGCTGCGCCGTGGTGCGCAACCGGCTTCGCCGCCGCCTGCGCGAGTGCTATCGCACCCACGAGGCGGAGTTTCGCCCGGGATACCACATGGTGATTGTGGCCCGCACGCGGGCAGTCCGCGCCAGCTATGGCGAGCTGGAGCAGGCGCTGCTGTCGCTGGCGGGCCAGCTGGGCCTGCTGAAGGCTGTGCCGCAGGCGCAGCCGGCAAAGGAGCCTGAGGCGCATGCGTAAGCTGCTGCTGCGGCTGATCCGGTTTTATCAGCGATATCTGTCACCGCTGCACCCGCCCTGCTGCCGCTTTGTTCCCACCTGCTCTGCCTATGCGGCAGAGGCCATTGAAAAATATGGCGCGTGGAAGGGCGGCTGGCTGGCTCTGCGGCGCATCGCCCGCTGTCATCCATTCTACCATGGCGACCGGTACGATCCGGTGCCGTGAGTATTCGGAGGTACACGAATGAGCGTCTTTCTCTATCCCTTTGCATGGATTCTGCGCATGCTATATCTGCTGGTGCAGAATTATGGCATCGCCCTGATCCTCTTCTCGCTGGTTATCAAGTTCATCCTGCTGCCGCTGAACATGAAGAGCAAGCGCAGCATGATGAAAACCTCGCGCCTGACGCCAAAACTGAAAGCGCTGGAACAGAAATACGGCGACGACAAGCTGAAATATCAGCAGGAAGTGTCCAAGCTGTATAAAGAAGAAAAGATCAGTCCCATGGGCGGCTGCCTCTGGTCGCTGATCCCGCTGATCATCATGTTCGGCCTGTACTATGTGGTGCGCCAGCCGATGACCTACCTGATGAATCTCTCGTCCGACGAGATCAACAGCATCATCGCCCTACTGAACGAAAAGGGACACACCTTCACCGGCAACGCTTACTATGCTCAGCTGCACTATGCCAGCCTGGTGCATGAATACCTGCCCGAGATCCAGGCCATCGCGCCCAAGGTCATCGACATCAACTTCAGCTTCTTGGGTCTGGACATCAGCCAGATCCCCCAGTGGCGGTTCCTGTTCGACGGCACCGGCATTACCTGGGCCAACCTGGGCCTGTTCTTGATCCCGGTCGTCTCCGGCGGCATGAACTTCCTCACCCAGAAGATCACCACCTCGCTCAACGGCTCGGTGGCCACCGACGACAAGGGCAAGCGCATGGACGACGCGGCTGCCAGCGTCAATTCCACCATGAAGACCATGATGATCTTCATGCCGCTGATGAGCATCTATATCGGCTTTGTCATGCCTGCCGGCATCAGCGTCTACTGGATTGCACAGGCTGTGTTCAACATGCTGCAGGAGATCATCCTTACCAAGCACTACCGCAAGGTCTATGATGCCGAGGACGCCGAGAAGGCAGCCCGCGCCGCCGAGGAAGAGGCGCTCGAGGCCGAGCGCGAGCGCCGCCGCGAGGAGCTGAAGTCCGGCGGCGAGGTGATGAAGAACCCCAACACCAGCATGCGCAAGCGCAAGAACCAGCAGAAGGCCGTTGCCGTTCCCACCGTCGAGGGTAAGCTCTCCGAGGAGGAGCGCGAGGCTCTGCGCCAGAAGCAGGAGCAAACCTATCAGCAGCGCATCCGTGCCCTGTCCGGCGAGATTCCGGCCGAGCGGCCCTATTCCCGCGGCCGCAGCTATGATCCCAGCCGCTATGAAAATCACGGCCAGCCGGAGCCGGACAAGACGGACGCCTCTGACGAGTCTTAAACGCGAAGGAGTCCGGATATGGAAAAAACGATTATCTCCACGGGAAAGACCATCGATGCCGCCACCGAGGCGGCGCTGGAGCGCCTGGGACTCGACCGCGACAGCGTGTCGGTCGAGGTGCTGGAGACGCCGCGCTCCGGCTTCTTCGGCATCGGCGCCACCCCTGCCAAGATCAAAGTGACCTACGAGGCGCCTGACGAGCCCGAGCAGGCTGCGCCGGCCCCGGCGCTGTCCTCCGCTTCACGCAATGTCAAGCCCTCACAGTTCGAGCGCCTGCAGGCCGAGCGGCAGAAGGCCGAGGAGGAAAAGCGCGCCCAGGCCGAGCAGGCGGCGCGCATGGCGGCCCAGCAGCTGGCACAGCCGGTGCAGCCCGCCGCCCCGGCGCCCGCTGCCGCCGGCAGCGAATCTGGGATCAACCGTCCCGCGCCGCGCCCCCGTCCCGCCCGGGACGACCGCCGCAGCGCCGGCCGCGGCGAGCGCGACAGCCGTGCGCCCCGTGCCCCGCGCCAGCCGGCTCCCACGCCGGCCCCGCGTCCTGCCCAGCCCCTGCCGCCCTATACCCCGCCCGAGGCGGGCAGCATGGAGGAGCGGATTGAGACCTATCTCAACGGGCTGATGGAGCGCATGGGCTCCGACGCCAGGGCACAGGCCGTCCGCGTGGACGACGAGCGCTATCACGTCAACCTGGTGGGCGAAAAGCTGGGCGTGCTCATCGGCCGCCGGGGCGAGACGCTCGACGCCATCCAGCACCTGACCAACTATGCCGTGGGCCGGGGCGAGAACCGCCACCTGCGCGTTACCGTCGATGCCGAGGGCTATCGCGCCAAGCGCGAGGAGTCGCTGGAGCACCTGGCCTATAAGGTGGCCGCCAAGGTCATCCGCATGCGCCGCAACTGGACCATGGAGCCGATGAACGCCTATGAGCGGCACGTGATCCATGCTGCCCTGCAGGACTATGACGGCGTGAGCACTTATTCCACCGGCACCGAGCCGAATCGCCGCGTGGTTGTGGCCTATGGCAACGGCCGCACCGCGCCGGAAGAAGAATAATTTCAGTAAGCGCCGCAGGAGTTCCTGCGGCGTTTTTCTGTCCCTGCGGACCGCTGGACTGCTGTGAAAAGAAGCGCAGTCCGGGTCGTTTCATCCACTTTTGGTTTGCCGCCCGGCGGATGTCTGTTTAAATAATATTTCATATTGTCTCGTCTTTTCCCCAGGGAATTGCACTGCGAAAAAAAGTGTGCTATGCTCAAGCCAGAAAGACGGGAAAAGGAGTGGATGATTCCCCCATGAAACACGAAATCAAGTTTGAGTCCACAGAGAAATATCTTAAAAAGCTGGACGGCTCGCTGGCCGGAAAGAACTTCTGGCTGGTGATGGACAACGGCGAGGAATACGAGCTGCGCTTTGTCACCGGCGACATTGTCGAGTGGCGCACGGCCGACCGGCCCCTCCGCTGGGAGACCTATGGCTGCCTGAAGGCCGACGAGAACACCTATTTTGTCGCCAGTATCCTGGCCGGCACGCCCTGCCGCACCTGCATCACGCTGGTGCTGGACGTGGAAAACCGCCTGGCCACCATGGCCATCTCGCGCATGGGCTATTATCCCAAGCGCCCGCGCCTGGCCGTGGTCGATTTTGTCTTCGGTGCGATCCGCGCGGCGGATCAGCCGCTGCCGACCCGCCGCCATGGCTATACCCGCGAGCTGGTGGGAAAAAAGATTACCTGGCACTATGCCACCGGCTTTATCAACACCCACATCTATCCCAGTGAGCGCTTCTGCCGCATCCGGCCCCTGCAGGCCGGACAGGATGCCCCCGCCGTCACCGAGCAGCCCGAGAAGAAGGAAATGCTCTATGACGAGCCGACCCGCTTTATCAAGATCAAGGACGGCATGTATCTCATCAGCTTCATCGAGGAGAACATGAACTATGTCAACCCCTTGGCCGGCGGCAACAACCTGATGGTGCTGGCCAACACGAAAGAGGGCTTTGACTGCGGGCGTACTTTCTCCATGAACGGCGAGCAGAAGCCCGAGCACGGCCTGTTTGTCGCCTATGGCGAGTTTATCGAGGAAGATATCCCCGTCGAGCACGAGCCGACGCCGTACAGAGTATAAGGAGGGACGGAATATGAACATTGCAGTCATCGGCGCGGACACGCGCCTGGGCCGCCGGATTGCCAAGGACGCCTTTCACCGGCGGCATTGCGTCACGGCGGTGGTCACCGATCCGTCGCTGCTGGACTCGGTCAGGTATACGGTCGTCACCGGCTGCGAGGGCTTTGACCCCGCCGGGTTCGACGCGGTGATCGACGCGCGGAGCGCCGAGCTGACCATCACCCGCGGCGGCGTGGTATCCACACTGGTGCCCCCGGCGGAGCTGGACCCCGACGGCCGCCGTCTGGGCCAGTATACCCTGGGTGAGAGCACAGAGGGCTATATCGGCGAGGAGGACTTTGCCCTGGCAGCCGTGGACGAGGCCGAGGGGACCGAGGCACGCCGCGTGACCCCCGTCTCCGGCCGTGCCCCTGCCCTGCCCGAGGACGGCACCGGCCGCCGCCGCTATGTGGCCCTGCCCGACAAGGGCATTGCCGGCAAGGTCTATCACCTGCTGATGGACGACTATAACGAATATGTGGCGCACTTCATCGCCGACGACCGGCTGCTGCTGGCCAAACAGGGCGAGCCCTTTGCCGCCTATGCCTGCCAGTGCCTGCACTGCGACGACCAGGTCTGGTTCGTCAGCTTCCTGCGGGACAGGGAGTGCGTGACGCTGATCCTGGACGAGGCACAGAGCCTGGTCACCGCGGTCTATGCCTTTGCCGCGGCGAAAAAGCCGCTGCTGGCCCAGCACCGGATTCTCTTCGGCGCGATCAAGCCCTTCAACGGCGAGGTTCCCTTCCGCCGCCACGGCTATACCGACGAGATGGCCGGAACCAAGATCACCTGGCACTATTCGCCCTATGTGAACATCACCCACTGCTATGTTAACGAGAGCTATATGCGCAACTCGCTGGCCGAGATGAAGCCCCTGCCTGCCGACGCGCCGGCCGAGGCCGTGTTCGACGCCGAGGACCGCGTGCGCCGCTGGGGCGACATCTTCTTCGAGGAGCCGGCCCAGTATATCCGCATCAACCCGCACCTGTATGTGGTCGTCCTGGGCGAGGCCAACCGCAACCGCATGGATCCCGTGCAGGGCGGCGGCGACATGGTGCTGGCCATCAACACCCGCCGGATGCGCGACTATGGCCGCGGCTTCCACACCGGCTTCGGCACGCCGTATTTCGGCCTGATCTCCGCCGGCGGCAGCTGGTATGACATGCCCGACCCCATGGACATCGCCCAGAGCCCCTATCTGGTCTGAGCGGCAGCGCAAAAAAGCAAGCGCAGCGCCCCATCCACAGGATGGGGCGCTGCTGTGCAAACAGGGGGGATTACTTCAGGCAGCCGTATGCCACGGTGCGCACGCGCAGGTGGTGATACTCTT
>CACXCV010000153.1 GCA_902766215.1 Oscillospiraceae bacterium | reverse complement strand
CGTCAGGGTCACCTTGGCGCCCGCCTCCACCGCGCCGCCGGGCGCGCCGTCGATGGAAACCGAAGGCTTGAACTCTGGTTCAATCGGGTCTGCCAGTGCCGTAACGCCAAAGCTGCACAGCAGCGCGGCGACGAGCAGCAGAGACATGAACCGTTTGCAAAATGAATGTTTCATGTTTGCACCTCTTTCTTCAGAATCGATATTGTATTTTCCCTTTATCTCTCTTTACGGCGTTTCCGCCGCAGGTCTGAGCCTAGTATAGCACGGCCTTGCCGGGAAGTAAATCGGTTTTCGGCAGCTTTTCAAAAAAGTTACGTTTTGTTTCCCGTGTTACCTTTTGTTTCTTTTGGCCGATCAGCTCTTGGCGTTGACGCGCACTACGCATTGCAGGCTGTTGCCGTCAATCACCGTGGTAATCGTCGCCGTGCCGTTGCCCACCGCCGTAACCACGCCCATGTCGTTCACCGAGGCCACCGACGAGTCGCTGGTAAACCAGGTCACCTCGGTCATCTTTACCCCGTCGTGGGTGATATACAGGTTGAAATACTCGCCGATGTAGCTCATGGTCACGTCGCTGTGGCTGATCTTATAGCTGCCGTCGCCCGAGAACGCACAGCGCACCAGGCAGGTGCCGATCCGCTCGCCGGTCTGGGCGGTGATGGTGGTGGTGCCGCCGGTCAGGGCTGTTACCACGCCGTCTTTGTCCACCGAGGCAACCTCCGGCTTTGAGCTGGTCCAGGTCATGCCCGCCAGCTCCTCCTCGGTCAGGTCGTCCAGGATTTTCAGCCGGGCCGTCTCCTGGCTGTTGGAAAGCGTGATGTCCTCGGCGCTGAGGTTGATCATCGAGCTGGCAGGCGGCAGCTGCTCGCAGCGGACAATGCACTTGGCCGTCTGCTCGCCGCAGGTGGCCGTAATGGTCACTGTGCCCTTGCTGCGGGCTTCCACACGGCCCTTTTCGTCCACGCTGGCCACAACCGGGTCGCTGCTCTGCCAGGTGACATACTGAGCCGCGTCCTCCGGCTCGGTCGTCACGCCGATGGTGTAGTGGTCGCCGCGGAAGGCCAGAGTAAAGTCCACGTTGTCCAGCTGCAGGCTGGTGCAGTCCACCGGGGGCTGCTCGGTCTTGTCCGGCTCCTCGTCGCCGCCGACCGTCTCCACCGGGAACTGGTTGTCCTTCTCCGGCGTCTCGTCCTCTACCACAACGCTGCCCACCGTGGTGTGGCTCTGGTCGGGCAGCGGATTGCTGCTCTGGCCGGGCTTGCCGATGTCCAGGCTGGACGAGGGCTGGCCGTCCGGCTGCGCGGGCTGCGCCGCGTCGAACACGCCCAGGGCATAGGCCAGCGTCAGGCCGCCCACAATCAGCGTCAGGCCCAGCAGCACGCTGATGGTAACCGCCATCCACACCGGCACCCGGTCGCCGCGGCGGCGGGGCCTGGCATAGCGCGGGGCATAGGACGGATCGGCGTCCTCGTCCGTGTCCTGATAATATTGCCGCGACTGGCGCGGCTGCGGCACCGGACGCACCGGCTGGCGGATGGTGGCGTCGTCATCGTCCTCGCCAAAGGCAAAGCGGTGAATCGGTCCGCTGTCGCTATCGCCCTTTCGGCGCACAGGCTGCTCCGGTTCGGGTTCGTTGCTGTCCGGCAGCTTCAGCGGCGGCAGCGTGGGCTGCACCGCCGTCTCGTCGTCCAGCGCTTCCTGAAAGAACTCGTCCACAGAGTCTTCCTCTCTGGCCGAAGCGCCGCAGACCGGACAGGTGTCATGCCGGTCGCTGTAGCTCTGGCCACAGTTGGGACAAGTGATTCTCATTGGGATCCTCCGTTCTCCAAAAGGCTGTAATCCAAGGGATTTATGATGTATTATACCATGCCCGCGCCCAGTTGCCAAGTCTTTCCGCAGCCCGACCGATCCATATGGACCGGCAATCGTTCGACTGCCTTCGGCAATCCGGCCCACCTGTTTGCAGGTTGTTCTATTAGACGCCGGGCTCTGCCGAAAGGTTCCCGCAGCCGTTTTGGCCGCAATCAAAAGTTCAGTATTGCATTTTCTGTCGATTTATTCTACAATATAGGCTGTCATATTTGGCATATCTCAGGCCAT
>CACXCV010000152.1 GCA_902766215.1 Oscillospiraceae bacterium | reverse complement strand
GCTGCCTGGGCTATGCCGCGGGGCAATGGGTCTTCGGCGCAGCCCAGAGCGAGACAATGGTCATCGCCGGGCGGCTGCTGGCCGGCGTATTTGTGGGCGGCGTGTTCACCGCCCAGTCGAACTATGTCATCAACACCACGCACGATCCGGCCCGGCAGGGGCGAAACCTGACCCTGCTGCTGACAGCGCAGAACTTTGTGGGCGCGGCGGGATATTTCGTCGGTGGGCTGCTGGGCCTGCGCTCGGTGGAAACCACCTTTGCCGTGCAGGTGATACTGCTGGCCGCGGCGGGGCTGCTGGCCGTGCCGCTCTGTGCCGACGATACCGCCACAAAGCCCGTTCCCGACCGGCCGCTGTCCCTGCGGCAGGCCAATCCCATTGCCGCCTTTGTCCAGGCGCGGCGCTTTATGACCCCGGCGCTGGCGCTGACCTTTGCCGCCGTGGCCATTGCCGGCATCGGACAGAATGCCTTTGAGCAGTGCTTCAACTATTATCTGCGGGACCAGTTTGACCTGTCCTCCGCCTACAACGGTATTTTTAAGGCCATCATCGCCGTGGTCAGCCTGGTCGTCAACACCACGTTGGGGCTGTGGCTCCAGCACCACACCGACACCCGCATCACGGTACTGCCGGTGCTGCTGGGCTGCACGCTGCCCCTGGGGGCCATGCTGCTGTTCGACTCGCTGGCCCCGTTTGTGGTAGTGGACGTGCTGTTTTTCGCCTGCAACGCTTTGCGACTGCCGATTCAGCAGGAGATTGCTGCCCGCAGCGCCGCGCCGGAGCACAGCAACAGCGCCATGGGCTTCTATCAGGCCATGACCTCGCTGGGCGGCATCTTCGGCGCGCTGTTCGCCGGGCTGATCTACCGTGCCAGCCCCCGCGCACCCTTCACGCTGGCCTTTGCCGCCATGGCTGCGGCCACCGCCGTGACGGCGCTGTATGTGCTGCGCCTGCGGCGGAGCACATCCGCCCTCTGACAAGCCATCTCTCTGAAAGGAGCGCCGCCATGCTGAGTCATCCCTTTCCACCGGTCTATGACGCAGACTCCCGGGTGCTGATCCTCGGCTCGTTTCCCTCTGCCGCCTCACGGGCCGGGCAGTTTTACTATCATCACCCGCGCAACCGGTTCTGGCCGCTGGTGGCCGCGCTGTTCGGCGAGCCGGCGCCTGAGACCATCCCTGAGCGCACGGCGCTGCTGCACCGGTATCATCTGGCCCTGTGGGACAGCGCAGCCGGCTGCGAAATTGACGGCAGCGCCGACGCCACGCTGCGTGCGGTGACGCCCAACGACCTGCGCCCGATTCTGGCCGCCGCGCCCATCCGGGCCGTGTTCTGCAACGGAACAGCCGCCTGGAACATCTATCACCGGCAGATGGAGCCGCTGACCGGCATGCCCGCCGCCCGGCTGCCCTCCACCAGCCCGGCCAACGCCGCCTGGCCGCTGCCGCGGCTGCTGGACGCCTGGCAGATTGTGGCCGACACAGCCGGTCTGCCATAGCAGACGCGCCCGCTGCAAGATGCAGCGGGCGCGCGTTGTTTTAAGGCTGGGCCGGCTTATTTCAGAAACTCCTTGGCAGAGGAGGCGAGGCCCGCCAGCCCCGACAGATCGGAGGGGATAACCAGCTTGGTCGCCTTGCCGTCGGCCATCTTCTCCATGGCCTCCAGCCCCTTGAGCTTGATCACCTGGTCGTTGGGGTTGGCCTCGTTGAGAAGCTTCAGCGCATCGGCCAGGGCCTTCTGCACCAGCAGGATGGCCTGGGCCTCGCCGTCGGCACGGAGGATCGCAGCCTGCTTTTCGGCATCGGCGCGGAGGATGGCGGCCTCTTTTTCGCCCTCGGCCACCAGAATGGCCGACTGCTTGGTGCCCTCGGCCTGAAGGATCGACTGGCGGCGCTCGCGTTCGGCCTTCATCTGCTTCTCCATGGAGTTCTGGATGTCCGCCGGGGGCTGGATGTTCTTCACCTCGACGCGGTTGACCTTGATGCCCCAGGGGTCTGTTGCCTCGTCCAGAATGGCGCGCATCTTGCCGTTGATGGTATCGCGGGAGGTCAGCGTCTGGTCCAGCTCCAAGTCGCCGATGATGTTGCGCAGAGTGGTGGCCGTCAGCTTTTCAATGGCGGCCATGGGGTTTTCCACGCCATAGGTATAGAGCTTGGGGTCGGTAATCTGGAAATAGAGCACGGTGTCGATCTGCATGGTGACGTTATCCTTGGTAATTACCGGCTGCGGGGGATAGTCCAGCACCTGCTCCTTCAGGCTCACACGGCGGGCAACCCGCTCCAGAAACGGAATCTTCAGGTGCAGGCCCACGCCCCACACCGTGCTGAACGCACCCAGGCGCTCGATGACATAGGCCTTGGACTGCTGTACCACATGGATGTTGCTGACCACGATCAGCAGCGCCAGAACCACTAACACAGCCAACGCAATAATGGGTCCCATTTTGTCCTCTCTTTCTCCGGGTGGATCCCCGGCCGGTTGTTTATTGTTTTCCCTGCGCTGCCGGCTCGGCCGGCTTGGCATCGCTGATCCGCTCGACGCAGACATAGGCCCCCTCGATGCGCAGCACGCGCACCAGGCTGCCTTTTTCGATGATCTCGTCCCCCTCGGTCCGCGCCGACCACTCGATGCCGCCCAGCTTCACCGCGCCGCGGCTGCGCAGGCGGTCGATGGTCTCGGTGACCAGCGCCTCCTGGCCAATGGCCCGGTCGGCATTGGTGGCCACACGCCGCGGCTCGACCAGGCGGTGCACCATCGGGCGCAGCAGCATCAGCAGCGCCGCCGACAGCAGCAGAAACGCCGCGGCCTGCACCCCGAAAGGCAGCCCCAGCGCCGCGCAGATCAGCGCAGCAGCCGCCCCGCCGGCAAACCAGATGGACACCACGCCGACCGTCGCCGCCTCGAGAATGACGAAAAACACCAGCGCCGCCGTCCAGCCAATGATTCCATACATCACAGCTCCTCCTTTCCGCCGCTTCGGCAAGTGAATATTTCTTACCTACATTGTAAACGCAGGGTGCGCATTTGTCAAGTGGTTTTCTCTGCCGCGCCGGACAGGCGAAACCGGTGAAAAAACCGCAGAAACGGCAAATATACCATCAGTTGCGGTTGCCTTTCTGTCGGTCATCCGGTATAATTATTAAGATATAATCGAATGAGGAGCGTTTTTGCAAGTATGGATACCTTGACCTTTACCGTCCCCTGCCTGTTCGGGCTGGAGGGACTGGCCGCCAACGAGCTGCGCCGGCTGGGGCTGGAAGGCGTACAGGCGGAAAACGGCCGCGTGCGCTTCACCGGCGGGTGGGACGCCATGGCCACAGCCAACGTCTGCCTGCGCACCGGCGAACGCGTGCTGCTGCTGCTGGGCCGCTTTCCCGCCGACAGCTTCGAGGCGCTGTTTCAGGGCGTGCTGGCCTGCCCGCTGGAGCAGTTCATCCCCAGAAACGGCGTGTTCCCCGTCAAGGGCCACTGCCTGGACTCGCAGCTGCACTCGGTGCCCGACTGCCAGGCCATTGTGAAAAAAGCCGCCGCCCGCCGCCTGGGCCAGGCCTATCAGCTGGGCTGGCTGCCCGAGGACGGTGCCACCTATCAGCTGCAGTTTTCCATCATGAAAGACGTGTGCGAGCTGTACCTCGACACCTCCGGCGTGCCGCTGTATAAGCGCGGCTACCGGGCCGACGCCGGCGCCGCGCCCCTGCGCGAGACGCTGGCCGCCGCGATTGTCCAGCTGTCGCACTACCGCGGGCGTGAGCTGTTCCTCGACCCCTTCTGCGGCAGCGGCACGCTGTGCATCGAGGCGGCGTGGATTGCCCGCAACCGCGCCCCGGGGCTGACGCGCCGCTTTGCCGCCGAGCGCTGGGACTGCGCCGGCGAAGCGTCCTTCCGCGCCGTGCGCGAAGCGGCAAAGGCCCGGGAGTTTCACGGGGACTATACCATTCTGGGCAGCGACATCGACCCCGAGGCCGTGGCCCTGGCCCGGGCCAACGCCCAGAAGGCCGGGGTAGAGCACCTGGTGCGCTTCGAGCGGGCCGACGCGCTGCGCCGCGACTATCCCGCGCAGGGCATTCTCTGCGCCAACCCGCCCTATGGCGAGCGGATGCTGGAGCAGCAGCAGGCCCGTGAGCTGATGCGCCAGTTCGGCCGCCGCATGGCCGGGCTGAAGGACGGCTGGCGGATGTATCTCATCAGCTCGGACGAGCAGTTCGAGTCGGCCTTTGGCCGCCGGGCGGACAAAAAGCGCAAGCTCTATAATGGTATGCTCAAATGCAATCTTCATATGTATGGGGAGCGTGGCCGGACATGACCGAACAAACAAAGCACCTGTTTCTTCTCAACCCCGCCGCAGGCAAGCACGACAGCACCGCCGTCCTGCGGCAGCAGATCGACGAGCTGGGCTCCGCCCGGGGGATGGACTACCGCATTGTGCTCACCGAGGGCCGCGGCCACGCCACGCAGCTGGCCCGCGAGGCCGCCCGGTCCGGCGACGAGGTGCGTATCTATGCCTGCGGCGGCGACGGCACGCTCAACGAAGCCGTGAACGGCGCGGCCGGCTGGGAAAACGTCGCCGTGACCCACGTGCCCTGCGGCAGCGGCAACGACTTTGTCCGCCTGTTCAGCGACCCGGCAGCTTTTGCCGACCTGGGGAGACTGATGAACCCGGACGAGGCCCGCTTCGACGTCATCCGCGTCAACGACCGGCTGAGCATCGGCATCTGCTCCATCGGCTTTGATGCACGGATCGGCACCGACATTGCCCGGTATAAGCGCCTGCCGCTGGTCACCGGCTCGGGCGCCTATGCCCTGAGCATTGCTGCCAATCTGTTCCGCGGGGTTCACGAGCACTATCGCATCACCCTGGACAGCGGTGAGGTGCTGGACGACCAGTTTACCCTGGCCTGCATGTGCAACGGCCGCTGGTACGGCGGCGGCTATTATCCCGTGCCCGAAGCGGACCCGTCCGACGGGCTGATCGACCTGCTGCTGGTCAAGGCCGTTTCGCGCCCCACCGTGGTGCGCGTCATCGGCAAATATAAGGCGGGGCGCTATCGTGACCTGCCCCAGCTGATCAGCCACCGGAAGTGCCGGCAGATCACCGTGGAAGCGGACTATCTCATCTCGGTCAACCTGGACGGCGAACTGCTGCGCGCCCAAACGATCCACTTTGCCGTGGAGCCGGGGCAGCTGCGCTTTTTCTATCCCAAGGGGCTGACCTGGCGCGCCGCCGCGTCGCCCGTTCGTTAAATTGCATATATTACGCTCTGCAATCCCGCTTTATTTTGTGCGATTTGGCGCTTGCCTAATAAAGCCAAACTGGGTATTATATTACCTGTTGGCACTCGATATCACAGAGTGCTAATCCACGTAGACAACGGGCTGGGTTCTCCCGCCCATGCCATTATAAACAGGAGGTAACATCCATGAAGCTCATTCCATTGGCTGACCGCGTTGTTGTCAAGCCCGTCGAGGTTGAGGAAACCACCAAGTCCGGCATTATCCTGACTGCCGCCGCCAAAGAGAAGCCCGCTTTCTCCGAGGTCGTGGCCGTTGGCCCCGGCGGCATGGTAGACGGGGAAAAGGTTGAGATGCACGTGGCCGTCGGCCAGAAGGTGATCATCTCCAAGTACGCCGGCACTGAGATCAAGATCGACGACGTGGAATATACCATCGTCAAGCAGAGCGACATCCTCGCGGTTGTCGAGTAAGCAGACAGGAGGAACGTAAACTATGGCAAAGCAGATTATTTTCGGCGAAGACGCCCGCAAGGCGCTGCTGTCCGGTATCGACCAGCTGGCCAATACCGTAAAGATTACCATGGGTCCCAAGGGCCGCAACGTGGTTCTGGGCAAGAAATATGGGGCTCCGATGATCATCAACGATGGCGTGACCATCGCCAAAGACATCGAGCTGGAAGACCCGTTTGAAAACATGGGCGCGCAGCTGGTGCGCGAGGTCGCCAGCAAGACCAACGACGTGGCCGGCGACGGCACCACCACCGCCACCCTGCTGGCCCAGGCCATCATCCGTGACGGCCTGCGCAACGTCACTGCCGGTGCCAACCCGATGATTATGCGCCGCGGCATGGAAAAGGCTGTCGAGACGGCGGTTGAGGCGATCAAGTCCCACAGCCAGCTGGTCAAGGGCAGCGACGACATCGCCCGCGTGGGCGCTGTCTCCAGCGGCGAGGAGAGCGTTGGCAAGATGATCGCTGAGGCGATGGAGAAGGTCTCCACCTCCGGTGTGATCACCATCGAAGAGTCGAAGACTGCTGAGACCTCCATCGACGTGGTCGAGGGCATGCAGTTTGACCGCGGCTATATCAGCCCCTATATGGTCACCGACACCGACAAGAAGATCTCCAACATTCAGGAGATCCTGCCCGTGCTGGAGCAGATTGTCCAGTCCGGCAAGAAGCTGGTCATTATCGCTGAGGACGTCGAGGGCGATGCCCTGGCCACCTTGCTGCTCAACAAGATCCGCGGCACCTTTACCTGTGTGTGCGTCAAGGCCCCCGGCTATGGCGACCGCCGCAAGGAGATGCTGCAGGATATCGCCATCCTGACCGGCGGCGAGGTCATCTCCTCCGACCTGAACATGGAGCTGAAGGACACGCAGCTGACCCAGCTGGGCAGCGCCCGCCAGATCAAGATCAGCAAGGACAACACCATCATCGTCGACGGCAACGGCGAGAGCGAGAAGATCGCCGCCCGCGTCCGCGAGATTAAGGCGCAGATTGAGGCCACCACGTCCGACTATGACCGTGAGAAGCTGCAGGAGCGCCTGGGCAAGCTGGCTGGCGGCGTGGCCGTCATCCGCGTCGGCGCACCCAGCGAGGTGGCAATGAAGGAGAAGAAGCTCCGTATTGAGGACGCTCTGAACGCCACGCGCGCGGCCGTGGAAGAGGGCATTGTCGCCGGCGGCGGCACGGCCTTTGTCAACGCCATCCCGGCTGTTGAGGCTCTGGCCAACACCCTGACCGGCGACGAGAAGATCGGCGCCTCGATCATTGCCAAGGCCCTGCAGGCCCCGGTGCGCCAGATCGCCGAGAACGCCGGTCTGGACGGCAGCGTGGTCTATGAGAAGATCAAGTCCGCTGAGACTGTCGGCTATGGCTTCGACGCCTATAATGAAGTCTACTGCGACATGATCCCCTCCGGCATTGTTGACCCGACCAAGGTGACCCGCAGCGCCCTGGAGAACGCCGCTTCGGTGGCTTCCAGCGTGCTGACCACCGAGTCGCTGGTGGTTGACAAGCCCGATCCCGCCGGCGACGCAGCTGCTGCCGCGGCAGCGGCCGGCGCAGGCATGGGCGGCGGCATGTATTAATCCGTCCCTGCTGATCCATCAACATCCCAGCGCCTGCCGTCCATCGGACGGCAGGCGCTGCTGTTATTTTCGGCGGGAAAGGCATTGCTTTTGCGCCGCGCATGCGATATACTTTTTATATCAGAATATAATAGAGAGGAGCTGTACCGCATGTATGCAAAGGATCGTGTTGCTCTGACGCCGCCCATGGGCTGGAACAGCTGGGACTGCTATGGCCCCGCTGTCAACGAGGAGCAGCTGCTGGGCAACGCCGCGTATATGGCCCAGTATCTCAAGCCCTATGGCTGGGAATATGTCGTGTGCGACATCCAGTGGGCCGAGCCGCGCGCCGGTCAGGAGGGCTGGGACTATATCCCCTTCGCCCCGCTGGAGATGGACGGCTATGGCCGGCTGATGCCCGCGGTGAACCGCTTTCCCTCCGCGGCCAACGGGCAGGGCTTCAAGCCCATCGCCGACAAAATTCACGCCATGGGGCTGAAGTTCGGCATCCATATCATGCGCGGCGTGCCCCGGCAGGCCGTTCATGCACAGCTGCCGGTGCTGGGCGCCGGGGGCGTGACCTGCAACCGCATTGCCTCAACCACCTCCATCTGCTACTGGAACTCCGACATGTACGGCGTGGACGCCAGCAAGCCCGGCGCACAGGAATATTATCACTCTCTCTTCCAGCTGTACGCCCAGTGGGGTGTGGACTATGTCAAGGTGGATGACATTGCACGCATTGCCGCCTTTGGTCGCCCCGGCGCACCGATGGTGCCCTATGGCGAAAAAGAGGTGGAGATGATCCGCCGCGCCATCGATCAGTGCGGCAGGCCGATGGTGCTGAGTCTGTCCCCCGGCAGCGCACCCATTGAGGCCGCCTGGCACCTGCGCAAGCATGCCAACATGTGGCGCATGAGCGGCGACTTCTGGGACAACTGGCCCGCGCTGAAGGCCATGTTCCGGCACTGCGAGCTGTGGCAGCGGCAGGTTTCTCCGGGCTGCTGGCCAGACTGCGACATGCTGCCCTTTGGCCACATTTCCATCACCGGCGACGGCGTGGGCCACTGGACCTATTTTACCCGCGACGAGCAGCGCACCGTGATGACCCTGTGGAGCATTTTCCGCTCGCCGCTGATGATGGGCGGCGAAATGCGCAAAAACGACCAGTGGACGCTGGAGCTGCTGACCAACACCGAAGTGCTGCGGGTGCTGAAGCACGGCTCCGGCGCGGTGCAGCTCTTCCGCACCGATGACGAGGCCGCCTGGACCTCGGTGGACGAGGACGGCAGCGTCTATCTGGCCCTGTTCAACCTCAGCGACGAGGACGGGCGCACCGTGCGCGTCAGCCTGTCTGACCTGGATCTGACCGGGCCGCAGGCGCTGCGCGACCTGTGGGAAGCGGCTGACCGCGGCATTGCGGAGGACACAGTTTCCGCCGTGCTGCCGCACCACGCCTCGGCGCTTTATCGCCTGAGACCTGCAAAATAACCTCGCCCAAATCCATCGCCGCCCCGGTGCGCATTCTGCGCGCCGGGGCGGTTTGAAATCCGGCACAGACGCACAGCGGCCGCCCAAAGGCGGCCGCTGTGCGTCTTATTCGTCATAAATCAGTCTGGGACCGCCGTTTTCGGCAGCGTCCTGCAAGGTCAGCAGCAGGCGGCGGCCATAGCCGCCCAGGCCCTGCAGCATGGTCCCTACATGGTACAGGCGGATCTCTTCCCCTGGGAAGCCCGCCGTCAGCAGGTCATACAGCGCGTCGAGGTTGCGCCCATACCAGCCCGGAAAGGCCAGCTGCTGCGCCAGATGATCGTGCGCCGCCTCGCGGGTGGTCATCTCCCGTCCGTCCAGCGCAAAGGTCATGGCTCTGCCCACCCTTCATACAGCTGTGTAAAGCTCTCATAGTGGTCGGCGGTGTAATAAATCGCGCCGTCCTCCGTCCACACCAGCCGTTCGGCCCCGCGATAGCCGCCGTGATAGTTCACGTCGCACTCGTGATAGCGCCCCTCGGGCAGCAGGCCCTCCCGGTTGCCAAAGGTGTCGCCGCCGATGGATTTGTCCGGAGCCACGTCCCAGAGGTTGCCCTGGCTGTTGTCCCAGCCCAGATCCTGAGCCTCGCGCTTGGTGAGAAAGTTGGAAGGCAGCTGCTGATAGCAGTGCAGATAGGCCGCAACCTCCTCCGGCGTGTCATAGGCCTGCCCATAGACCGGTGCGTCCGCGTCCGACGGGTCGGCCGGGAACGCGCTCTCTGCCGCCGGGTTCTGCGCCGGCTGATCTCCCGGCGCATCGTTCGGCGCAGCCGGGATTTCGTTGTTTCTGGCGTCCATCAGGGCCGCCGTGTCGCCCACTACATTGGCCAGCGCCTGCAGGTTGTCGGCCATGCAGCCGCCCAGACTCAGCAGCAGTGCCAGAATCAGCAGCAGCGCACCGAACGTTTTATATCCCGATCGTTTCATTGCTTCTCTCCTGAATGTTGATCTGGTGCCGGCCCAGGGCGGCACGGAGGATATCATACAGGATATTGGATAAAAGTGCAAGCCTTTTCCCATGTTTTCCGCCGCAAATACCGCCGCCGCGCCCCAAAAATGCCGTTTGCCGTCGAATTGCGGTTGACCGGGCCGGACACGGCCGGTATAATAGAAGGAGAATGTAGCGTACCCGCCCCGTGCAGCATAGCATGGCGCAGGAGGTGGGACGGATGGTATGGCAAACCATTTTGTGCGTGCTGGCCGCCTGCGGGCTGGTGCTGGTGGTGTGGGTGTGTCTGGGCGCGTGGATGCTGCCGCTGCGGCCCCGTAGGGGGAGGATTTATATCCTCTGGCGGATGGAGGGCGGCGCAGACGACCTGCATCGCTGCCGCCAGTCGCTGACCTGGCTGCGCGAGAGCGGCCTGCTCCCCTCGGAGTGGATTCTGTGGGACGGGGGACTGACGCCGGATGCCCGGCGCGTCGCCCGGTCGCTGCCGCGGCTGGACCCGCGAATTCACTGGGCCGAGCCGGAGCAAACGCTGGAAAGGATACGGGAGAACATCGATGGCAGAGGAACAGACGATTCTGCGCGGCACAGTCAGCGCCGTGGTGTATCAGAATGAGGAAAACGGCTATGCCGTCCTGCGCCTGAAGACCGACGAGGGCGAAACCGTGACCGTGGTTGGGACCATCCCGCTGCTGGCCGTGGGCGAGCGGCTGGCCGTAACCGGTAAGTGGATGCGTCACGCCAGCTATGGTCAGCAGTTTGCCGCTGACTTTCTCGAGCGGCAGATGCCCGACGGCGCAGACGAGATTCTGGCCTATCTGTCCAGCCGCGCCATCCGCGGCATCGGCCCCATGACAGCCAAAAAGCTGGTGGCCCGCTTTGGCAGCCAGACGCTGGAGGTGCTGGAAAAGCACCCGGAGCAGCTGGCCGAGCTGCCCGGCTTTTCGGCGGCCAAGGCTGCCCAGATCAACGAGGCCTTCTGCGCCCAGGTAGGCCTGCGGCGGCTGATTGAGTTTCTGGTTGGCTATCACCTGCCGCCGGAGCTGGCCATGCGGCTGTATCAGTGCTATGGCGAGCTGGCGGTGGACGCCGTGAAGGACGACCCCTATCTGCTGACCGAGCCGTTTTTTGGCGCGGACTTCGCCCTGGTGGATCAATTCGCCCTGGCCATGGGCGTGGAGGCCGACGACCCTCGCCGGGTCGAGGCCGGGGTGGTGTTCGAGCTGCGGCACAACACCGGCAACGGGCACGTGTTTCTGCCGCTGAACAAGCTGATGGCCGCCACAGCCCAACTGCTGGGCCTGGACGAGACCGACGCGGCCCAGGCAGTGGCACGCCTGACGGATAACGACCGGCTGATTGCCGAGCCGCTCTCGTCGCTGACGGCGGTCTATCTGCCGGAGCTGTACGAGGCCGAGACGCAGGTGGCCCAGCGGCTGCGCGCCATGGCCGACGCCGCGCCGGAGGAGCCGGACGGGCTGGACGAGGCACTGCGGGCGCTGCCCCGCCGCACCCACATTGACTATGCTCCCGCCCAGACGGAAGCCATCCGCAAGGCGGCCTGCTGCCAGGTGCTGCTGCTGACTGGTGGCCCCGGCACCGGCAAAACCACCACGCTGGCCGGGATTCTGGCCCTGCTGGACGAGCTGGGCCAGCGGGCCATGCTGGCCGCGCCCACCGGCCGCGCAGCCAAGCGCCTGACCGAGCTGACCGACCGGCCGGCCAGCACGATTCACCGACTGCTGGAGTCGCAGTTTGACCCCGAGACGGGCGCCATGGGCTTTTATCACAACGAGCATGAGCCGCTGGACGCCGACGTGATGATCGTGGATGAGACCAGCATGGTGGACCTGACGCTGATGTACGCACTGCTGCGGGCGCTGCGCCCGGGCTGCCGCCTGATTCTGGTGGGCGACCCGGACCAGCTCCCCTCGGTGGGGGCAGGAAATCTGTTTTCCGACCTGCTCCGCTCGGAGCGGCTGGAGACGGTCCGCCTGACCGAAATCTTTCGTCAGGCCCGGCAGAGCCTGATCGTCATGAACGCCCACGCGGTGAACCACGGGCAGATGCCGGTGCTGAACGACACCAGCCGCGACTTTTTCTTTATGAAGCGCCCGCCCGAAGCCGTGGCCGCCACGGTGCGCGACCTGTGTCACCACCGCCTGCCGGACAACATGCACATCCCTGCCTCGCAGATTCAGGTGCTGAGCCCCACCCGGCGCGGCCCCACCGGCACCGCCCATCTAAACGAGATTCTGCAGGAGTCGCTCAATCCCCCCGCTCCGGACAAGCCGCAGAAGCAATACGGCGGCGTGACCTTCCGCCTGGGCGACCGGGTGATGCAGATCCGCAACAACTATGACCTGTTCTGGCGGCAGACCGGGGGCTTTGGCTCCGGCACCGGCGTGTTCAACGGCGATATGGGCGTGATTACAGCCATGGACCTGCGGGAGGAGACGCTGTGCGTCAGCTTCGACGACGACCGCGAGGCGACCTATGCCTTCGACCAGCTGGGCGAGCTGGAGCTGGCCTATGCCATGACGGTTCACAAAAGCCAGGGCAGCGAATACCGCGCGGTGGTGATGGTGGTCAGCGGCGGCTCGTCGCTGCTGCACACCCGCGGCGTGCTCTACACGGCCATTACCCGCGCCCGTGAGCTGCTGGTACTGGTAGGCGAGGCGCAGGTGGTGGCCAACATGACGGCCAACGACCGTCAGGCCCGGCGCTACAGCGGCCTGCGGCTGCGCCTGTGCGCGCCATGACGGCCCGACGCTGGCTGGGCCGGCTGCTGAACCTGCTCTATCCGCCCAAGTGCCCCTTCTGCGGGGCGCTGAGCCCCGGCGGCGAGGCAAGCCTATGCCCCCGCTGCGAGCAGGCGCTCCCCTGGGCTGAGGGAACTTTTTCGGCGCAGGGCTTTGACAGCGGCGTGTTTGTGTTGTACTATGAAGGAGCTGTGCGCGAGTCGCTGCTACGCTATAAGTTTGGCGGGTGCAGCGGCTATGCCGGGGTGTATGGCCCGCTGCTGGCCCAGCGGATCGCCGAGGGGCTGGGCGGCCGGTTCGACCTGATCAGCTATGTGCCCGTCAGCCGCTGGCGCCGGGCCACGCGCGGCTATGACCAGAGCGAGCTTCTTGCCCGGGCCGTCGCCCGCTGCTATGGGGTGCTGCCGGTGGCCACGCTGCACAAGCGCCGGCAGAACCGCACCCAGTCGCAGCTGCACAGTGCCGACGCCCGCCGCGCCAATGTCAGCGGCGTGTATATGCCAGTCGGCCCGGAGCGCTTTGCCGGGCAGCGGGTGCTGCTCATTGACGACATTGTCACCACCGGCGCCACGCTGTCCGAGGCGGCGCGCACACTCCGCGCTGCCGGGGCCGCTGATGTGGTATGCGCGGCGCTGGCCGGCAAACGATAAAATCTGACCCGAAAGGGGTAGCTACATGTTTCGATTTTCCCGCAGCCTGGGCATCGACCTGGGGACTGCCAACGTATTGGTATACAGCGAGGGGCGCGGCATTGTCGTGCGCGAGCCGTCGGTGGTCGCCATGGACCGCAACACCGGCAAGGTGCTGCAGGTGGGCGCCGACGCCAAGCGGATGCTGGGCCGCACCCCGGGCAACGTGGTGGCCATCCGCCCGCTGCGCGACGGCGTGATCTCCGACTATGAGATGACCGAGCGCATGATTTATACCTTCATCCGCCGGGTCAGCCGCTTCGGCCTGGTTAAGCCGCGCGTGGTGGTCTGTGTCCCCAGCGGCATCACCGAGGTGGAGGAGCGCGCCGTGATTCAGGCCACCATGGAGGCTGGCGCCCGCCGGGTCTATCTGATGGAGGAGCCGCTGGCTGCCGCCCTGGGTGCCGGCATGGACATCACCGGGGCCAACGGCGGCATGGTGGTGGATATCGGCGGCGGCACCACCGACATTGCCGTGCTGAGTCTGGGAAACATTGTCACCTCCGCCTCGATCAAGGTGGCAGGCGACCGGTTTGACGAGGCGATCATTCGCTTCCTCCGCCGCCGTTTTGGCGTGCTGGTGGGACAGCAGACCGCCGAAGAGATTAAAATCACACTGGGCTCGGTGGTTCCCCGGCCGGAGGAAATCGAAATGGCGGCCAAGGGCCGCAACCTGCGCACCGGCCTGCCGCTGGAGGTGACGGTACAGGCCTCGGACATTATGGAGGCGCTGCTGCCCGCCGCCACCGAAATTGTGGAAGAGATCCGCGGCGTGCTGGAGCAGACCCCGCCGGAGCTGGTGACCGACATCTCGCAGAACGGCATCGTCCTCACCGGCGGCGGCAGCCTGATCTATGGCATGGACCGTCTGGTGACCGAGCGCACCCACATCCGCTGCATTGTAGCCGACGACGCCGAGTGCTGCGTGGCCTACGGCCTGGGCAAGAGTCTCAAGTGGATGAACACCATGCAGGAGGGCACGCTCAACCTGGCGCGGCGCAAGCTGATGGCAGAATAAACCTGTGGGTTTTTTGCGATACTGCTTGCATCCCACACAATCTGTGGTATAATACAAGGGAATGAAACACCAGATTTTGTTTTGTTCCTCTTTTATCTGCACAAAGCCCGGCGAGCTGGTCACTCGCCGGGCTTTGTGTGTTTTTTATGTTCTCAGTGCCAGGGGAACTGCGTGGGACTCAGCGCCGCGGTGTCCGCCAGACTCTCCGCAATGCGGATCTGATAATACGTCTCGCCGTCCACCGTGCGCTCGCTGCCATAGACGGTGCAGCTGCCATCTTTGGCTGTGAAGACCATGGTGCTGGTGTCCATGGCGAAGGCGTAGGTAAAGCCCCACTCAGTCATGGCCATGTAATAGCTTGCCAGCGCATCCTCGGTGGCGTCTTCCAGCGCATAGAGGTAAAACCAGCCGTCCTCTGTCTCCCCCTCAGCCAGCTGCTGCGCGCCAATTACCGCGCCGAAGTCCGGCACAGCAGGATAGCGCTCGTACATGGCCACGTCGGCATAGGGCGAAGGCTCCGCGTCGAAATACGATTCATACGGCTCACCGGGAGCCGTGAGGTCCACGGTCAGGGCCAGATCCAGCGGCACGGCCAGGTTGAGGTTCTGCCCATAGGCAAAGGTGGCGGTGGTAATGCCGATGGCCTCGCCATATTCGTTGATCAGCGCGCCGCCGCTGCTGCCCGGGGAGATGGCCGCAGTCACCTGGATGTACGGGTCGGGTGAGCCGGCCTGGGGCACCAGGCGGCTGCGGTTGGCCACAATGCCGTCAGAGATCGAGTTGCTCAGCCCCAGGGGCGAGCCGATGGCATACACCACGTCGCCGGTGGTCACGGCCCCGGCGCCGCGCATGGGCAGACAGGGGAACTGCCGCCCCCCGCCGTCCACCCGGATCACCGCCAGGTCGCGGTCGGCGTCGGCAAAGAGCACCGCGCTGACGGGATAGCGGCTGCCGTCATTGGCCGTGGCAAAGGCGTACATGGTCTTCTTCACGGCGTGATAGTTGGTCAGGGCCACGCCGTCGGACGTGACGAAAAAGCCGCTGGCCGTGGCCGAGGGCGTTTCGCTGCGCAGATAGCCGTCGTTGGCATAGACCTCCAGGAAAAACACCGCTCCGGCGCACTGCGCCGCAATCTCCCGTGCCGTCAGGCTGCGGCGGGAGAGGGCGCCGGTCATCCCGGCCTGGGCAACCTCCTGCTCTGTCACCGCCCCGGCCGCCAGCAGGCGGGCCAGCAGCGTGTCGGTGCTGCCGCAGCAGGGCAGCCCCAGGGCCGTCAGGCTCAGCGTCACGGCGCTGGCGCGGGTAAAGCCGCCGCTGCGCCCGCTGCACAGGCCAAGCTGTGCCGCCAGCGTCCACGGGTCGTCATAGTCGGCCCCGTCATAGCCCAGCGCCCGCAGCAGAAGTGTCAGCCAGCCCTGCTCGTCCATGGGCGAGAGTGCGTCCAGCCGGCTCTCGTCCGCGCCGCGCACCAGCCCGGCCTGCCAGGCCCAGGCCACATAGGGCGCGGCCCAGTCGGCCACGTCGGCAAAAGGCTGCGCAGTCCCGGCGGTCAGCGCCGCCTGCTCCTGCCCCAGCAGGCGCACCAGCAGCACCACCGCCTCCTGGCGGGTCAGGCTGCGGTCCAGCGCATAGATGGGCGAGCCGTCGCTGTGCTGCCCCACGCCGTCGAACAGGCCCATGGTGTACAGGGCGTTGGCCGCCCGCACGGCCGGGCTGGCCGCCGCGGCCGCCGGCATCAGGCTGCATGCCAGTGCCAGCACCAGCAGCAGACAGATCATTCTTTGTTTCATCCGGTTACCTCTCCGCTCTGCGGGCAGACCGCCCGCGTGATAGGCCCATCATAGCACACTTTGCTCAGCGAATCAAATCGTGCTGCACCGGCTGGTAGAACAGGCTGCGGATGCGCTCCACATCCCGCGTCTGGCCCAGGATCCACATCAGCTTGGTCACAATGGCCTCCAGCGTCATGTCATACGCCTCCAGAATGCCATAGCGCTCCTTTACCTGATAGCCCACCTGATAGACCGTCATGTCGCTGCCCTCGTGGGGCACCTGCGTGGTCATGACAATCACCTTGCCGGAGGCAACCCAGTCGCCAATGGCGGTGAGAAAGCCCTCGTCCCCGGCGCAGGGGATGCCGCCCACGCCAAAGCTCTCGATCACCAGCGCGTCATAGTGCCCGCGCAGCCACCGAAACACCGAGGCATCCATCCCCGGGATCAGCTTCAGCACAAACACCCGGTCGTCCAGCGCGGTGGTAAACGCCGGGGGGCCAAGGGGCGCCGGGTCGCTGATATATTGCAGAAACTGCCCCTCGCGCATCACGCCCAGCTCGGGAAAATCCATGCTGGAAAAGGCGTTAAAGCTCTTGGTGCGCATCTTGCGGGCGCGGGTGCCGTCGATCACCAGCCCGTCGAACACCAGGCTGACCCCGTGGGCGCGGTTGTCCGCGGCATAGCGAAAGGCGTTGATCAAGTTGGTGCGGGCGTCGGTGTCGCGCAGGAAAATGGACTTCTGCGAGCCGGTCAGCACGATGGGCTTGGGCGAGTTCTGAATCAGATAGGACAGCGCCGCCGCGGTGTAGGCCATGGTGTCGGTGCCGTGGGAGATGACAAAGCCGTCATAGCGGTCATACTCCGCCTGAATGGTGCGCACCATGTCCAGCCAGTGGGCCGCGTTCATGTTGGTGCTGTCGATGTTGGCAATCTGCCGGGTGTCAATCTGGCAGATCTCGGCCGTCTCGGGCACAAACTCCAGAATCTCGCGGCTGGTGATCATGGGCGTCAGGCCGGTGGCCGTGGGGCGCGAGGCGATGGTGCCGCCGGTGGCGACAAGCAGAATCCGTTTCATTGGTTTTCCTCCATAAAAAGGGCTGTTGCGGCATGCAACAGCCCTTTCTTTTTCATCTGGTTGATCCGGCTGTCAGTATTTCTGATCCAGCCACTCGATCACATCGGCAATGGCGCCGTGGTCACAGTCGCCCACCAGGTGCGTCGCCGCCGCCTTGGCCCCGTCGGAGCCATTGGCACAGCAGAACGACTCCACCGCCGAGAGCATGGCCACGTCGTTATCGCCGTCGCCCACGGCATAGGTATCCTCCGGGCGGACGCCCAGCAGCGCGGCCAGGCGGCGCAGGGCAAGGCCCTTGCTGCTGCCCACGCCGAACACCTCCAAAAAGGTGGGGACCGAAAACACCGCCTCGAACCGCCCCCGGCCCTCTGCCAACACCCGTTCCTGAATTGGCAGCAGCGCCTCGTGGGAGGGGTGCTGCAGCAGCACCTTGACCCACGGCATGGGCACCTCGCGCAGCGTGCGTTCGGGGATTTCCAGCCCGATGCGCTCGGAATGGAAGCGCGTACACACGTTGGGCTGCTGGGCATAGATGCCGTCGCCGGCAAAGCACTCGGCACAGAGGTCGGGGCGCTCGGCCAGCAGCCGCTCGACAATGGGCAGAATGGAGGGATCCAGCGCCGCCGCGTACAGCTCGCGTCCGGCCTGAAAGTCGTAGATGCGGGTGCCGTTGGTCTCGATCACCGGGGCGTTGATGGGCAGGCCGCGTTCCAGCAGCCGGCGCACCGGCGCGTGCCCCCGGCCGGTGGCCAGAGTAAAGCGCCCGCCCTCGCGGATGAAATAGTCCAGCGCCGCCGCATTGCGGGCAGGAAAGCTGCCGTCGTGGGCAATGAGCGTATCGTCAAAATCCGACGCCAGCAGGACGCCGCTGAATTTCCCCATGCAGATTCTCCTTTGTTGTTATGCCTTGCGCCGCAGGTCCGTGCCCAGCAGATAGGTCTTCAGCGGGCTGACCACCATCAGCGCCAGCACCACCATGCACAGCACCGTGTTGATGAGCATATAGCTGCCGTTATAAAGCAGCGAATAGAGCGCCGGGCTGGTGCAGGTCACGCTGAAAATCTCGGTGGGCACCGTGATGGCATAGATGGTCACGCCACTGATGAAGTGGACGGCAAAGCGGCCCAGCGCGCCGATGGCGCTGCCGACAAACACGCCCCACTTCTTCCCGCGGAACAGGCCGGCCAGACCCAGCGGGGGGAAGGCCAGCAGATAGTCCAGCAGCAGCGACTGCCAGCCCCAGGCAATGGCCCCGTCGAGGACCATCTGCAACGCACCGAACACCAGGCCGGCCAGCACGCCGGGGCCAACGCCCCAACGCAGGGCATAGACAAAGATCGGCAGCATTTCCAGCGTGATCGACCCGCCGTTGGGCAGGCGGAAGAGCTTAATCTCGTTGAGCACCATCGCCAGGGCGATGAGCAGGGCACCCTCGCACAGTGCGCGAACGGGCATCTTCAGTTTTTTCATAAGGGATGTTCCTTCCGTACAAATTCCGCACTGCAAAGCGAGCAAATGCAGTGCGGAACGGAAGCACTCCATCTTTCCCTTCGCCGGTATGATCCGTAGCAGGTTCAGCGGGTCAGGGCGCGATTGGTCGCCCTATCTCAGCCGGATTCCGTCCGGCACCCCGAAGATCGGTTTGTTATGCGGTTGTAGCTATTGTATGAAATGCCGCGGCGCTTGTCAAGCCTCAGGCTCACCAAGGCGGCGCAGCACTTCAAGGAAATAATCCGGCAATTCGCACTGCACGCGCACCAGCTCGCCGCTGCGCGGGTGGCGGAACACCAGCTCGCGGGCATGGAGCACCTGGGCCGTCTGCCCCAGCTCGGGCTTTTTGGCGCCATAGACCGGGTCGCCCACCACCGGGTGGCCCAGATAGGCCATGTGTACGCGGATCTGGTGGGTGCGCCCCGTCTCCAGCTGCAGCTGCAGGCGGGTATAGGCCGGCTGCTGCGCCGTGCCCGCCCAGCGGGCCAGCACGGTATAGTGCGTGGTGGCCTCGCGTCCGCCGGCAACCACCGCCATGCGCTTGCGGTCGGCAGGGTGGCGGCCGATGGGAGCGCTGACGGTGCCGCTGTCCTGGCGCAGATTGCCGCGGACAATGGCCTCATACACCCGGTGCAGGCTGTGGTCCTGCAGCTGGGCCGAAAGCGCGTTGTGAGCAAAGTCGTTTTTCGCCACGATCAGCAGGCCGGAGGTGTCCTTGTCAATCCGGTGGACAATGCCGGGGCGCAGCTCGCCGCCGACGCCCGACAGGCTCTGCCCACAGTGGTGCAGCAGGGCGTTGACCAGCGTGCCGTCCTCGTGTCCGGGGGCAGGGTGTACCACCAGACCCCGGGGCTTGTTGATCACCACCAGGTCGCTGTCCTCATAGCACACATCCAGCGGGATGTTCTGGGCCTCGATGCCCACCGGCGCCGCCTCGGGCAGGGTCAGCTCCAGCCGGTCGCCGGGGTTGACGGCGTCGCTTTTTTTCAGCGGCACGCCGCCGCGCAGCACGCAGCCCCCTGCCAGCAGACGCTGGGCGGCGCTGCGGGTTATTTCGGGCGCCAGGCGGGCAATGGCGGCGTCCGCCCGCTCGCCCGCCCGGTCACACAGCAGCGTCATCGGGCTTGTCCTTCCAGTGCAGCAGCAGCCACAGGCACAGGGCAATGCCGCCGCACACCACAAAGCAGTCTGCCACGTTGAACACGGCAAAGTTCATAAACTCGGTCTGAAACATGTCGGTCACCGTGCCCTGCCAGACGCGGTCGATCAGGTTCCCCGCCGCGCCGGAGGCAATGGCCGCCAGCGACCATTGCGCAGCCGGGTGGGGAAAGGTCTTTTTCAGAATCAGCACGATCAGGCCCGCCACGCACACCAGCGACAGCGCCGCCAGCAGCCAGCGCGCCCACCCACCCGAGAGCATGGAAAAGGCGGCGCCGGAGTTTTCAAAGTGGGTCAGGCGCAGCACGCCCGGCAGGAAGGGCATGGATTCGCCCACGGCCAGCTGCGCGCGGATATAGGCTTTTACAGCCTGATCCAGCGCCACGCCCAACGCCGCAGCAATGAGATAGAGCATGGGTTTTTCTCCTCTTCTTTTTCATAAAACCATAGCCGCCGGAAAGCGGCGGCTATGGGATACGGCATATGGATTACTTGCCCAGCACGGCGGCGCAGCGGGGGCACAGCTCCGTCTCAGGGTTGACCGACGGGCTGCGCGTCCAGCAGCGGGCGCACTTGGGGGCGGTGCAGGCGCTGGCGGCCACGGTCACGCCCGGGAAGTTTTCGCCCGGCATGCCCTCGCCCTCGCCCTCCTCCGCCGTCACGTCAGAGACGATGAACAGCGTTCTCAGGTCCAGGTCGGCCACGGCCTGGAATGCCTGCCAGCCCTCGGCGTTGAAATAGAGCGCCACAGAGGCGTCCAGCGGCTTGCCGATGACCTTGGCCGCGCGGGCGGCCTCCAGGGCACGGTTCACGTCGGTGCGCAGCTTCAGCAGCAGGTCCCAGCGGGCCGCCTCGTCCTCGCTGAAGGTCCAGGCCGCGTCGGCCGTGGGCATGTCGTTGAGCATAACATGCTCGGCATTCGCGCCGGCGGCATGGGGCATGGCCTGCCAGATTTCGTTGGCCGTGAAGGCCAGCACCGGCGCCAGCAGCCGCACCATCGCGTCGAGGATGGTGTAGATGGCCGACTGGGCGCTGCGGCGGGCGGTGCTGTCGGCCGCTTCGCAATAGAGCCGGTCCTTGATGATGTCCAGATAGAAGCTGGACATCTCCACCACGCAGAAGTTGTGGATGGCATAGGTCACGGCGTGGAACTCATAGTTTTCATACGCGGCCAGGCAGCGGCGGATCAGGTCGCCCAGCTTGACCAGCGCCCACTGATCCAGCTCGGTCATCTGCTCGAAGGGCACCGGCGCGTTGGGATCAAAGCCGTCGAGGTTGCCCAGGATATAGCGGGCCGTGTTGCGGATCTTGAGGTATTTGTCCGAAAGCTGCTTGAAAATGTTGTCCGAGCAGCGCATATCCAGGTGATAGTCGGCGCTGGCAGCCCACAGGCGGATGATGTCCGCGCCGTATTTGGGCAGCAGCTCATCGGGCGTGACCGAGTTGCCCAGCGACTTGTGCATGGCGCGGCCCTCTCCGTCCACGGTCCAGCCGTGGGTGAGCACCATGCGGTAGGGTGCGGCGCCCTTTACCGCGACGCCGGTCAGCAGCGAGGACTGGAACCAGCCGCGGTACTGATCGAGGCCCTCCAGATACATGTCGGCGGGCCAGAAGCCCTGATCCTTCTGCATGGAGGCAAAGTGCGTGGAGCCGGAGTCGAACCAGCCGTCGAGCGTGTCCTCCTCCTTGGTGAACGGCCCCTTGGAGCCGCACTCGGGACAGGTGAAGCCAGCGGGCAGGATGTCGGCGGCGTCCTTGATGAACCACGCGTTGGAGCCCTCGGCCGCGAACAGCTTCGAGATCGCCTCGATGCTCTCCTCGGTGCAGATGGG
>CACXCV010000151.1 GCA_902766215.1 Oscillospiraceae bacterium | reverse complement strand
TTCATCACGCACCAGTGCATGGCCTCATCTGCATAGCTGTGCAGCTGATCGGCATCGTCAAAGTCCAGCGGAAAATACCAGCTGCCGGTAAATCCCTCGCCCCGGGACTGCATATAGCGATAGAGCATGGCGGCCATCTGCTCGCGGGTAATGGGGTCGAGGAGACCAAAGCGCCCATCGTCATAGCCGGTGGCGATGTTCTGCTCCACCGCCCAGGAGATTGCCCCGGAGCTGTATTCCTCCGCCGCGCCCACATCCGTAAACCGCGCCGGTTTGCTGGCCTCCGGATAGCCCTCCAGCGCCCAGAGCGCCGCAACCAGCCCCAACCGGGTTACCGGGCTGTTGGCATAAAACGCTGTGTCAAAGCTGCTGCACATCAGCATCCGGGAATAGGCAAACAGCACGTCGGAGTAAAACCAGTCGTCCCGGCTCACATCCGTGAACGGCAGCGTGGTCTTGCCTGTCGCCTTCCAGCCGGCAAACACCTGCATTTCATTCTGCTCCAGCTTGATGGACTCGATCCGCTCCGTCAGCCAGTTGTCCCGGTACCAGCCGGTGAATTCAAAGCCCTCCCGCTCCGGCACGATGGCGCTCAGATCGACCACCGCGCCGATCTTTCCGCTCTGCGCAGCCATGGTTTCATCCTCACATTTTCCCCCATTGAGCTCCAAACGCAGAATCGCCCACCGATTCGGCTCCGGCGCCCTGGCGGCAGCGCCGGCCGTTATGCCAAGGGACAGGGTCAGACAGACAAACAGGCAGAATGACAGCAGTCGTTTTTTCATACACGGTTCCTCCTTTATTTCTATTTCCGTTTTCGCGGTTCCATTATATCCTACTGCCGGGCAGCCTGTCAATCCTTTCCTTTCCGTCGGATGGTTCGTGCCGTTTGTTCCATCCCTTCCCGTTCTGCCCTTTCCCGCTC
The DNA here is from genome assembly GCA_902766215.1 of Oscillospiraceae bacterium. GTDB lineage: Bacteria > Bacillota > Clostridia > Oscillospirales > Oscillospiraceae > RUG11142. The sequence goes on along the minus strand of CACXCV010000151.1, from coordinate 7,212 downwards.
GATGCAAAAAGCACCCCCGGCTTCGGAGTGAAGCCGGGGGTGCGCTGCTGTATGCAGGGTTTATTTTGCCGGGGTAACAGCGGTGATGTGGGGGTTCACACCCTCATACCAGTACAGGAAGCCCTCCAGGTCGATCTTGTCGCCAACCTTCAGCTCCTTCACAGCCTTGTACACGTCGGTGGTGTTGTCACACAGATAGGACTCGACGGTAAAGGTGTATGTATTGCCGTTGAGCGACACATTGAAGTACAGGTCGTCGCCGTCCGTGCCGGAGCCGTCCCAGTTGTACATAAAGGCGTCGCCGGCGTCGTTGGCAGCCTCGACGGTCATGCCCTTGAAGCTGACAAACTCGTTCTGGTGCCTGATCAGCTCATCGGTGCCCAGCAGCGCGGTCATGTCGGCTGCCTCGGCAATGTAGCTGCCCTCTTCGATCTCAAAGGTGGCGTCGATGATCTCCACCTCGCCGGACCACTCGGACTTGTAGCCGGTCACCTTAATCTTGGTGCCGGGAACCAGCTTGGCATAGTCCTCTTCCGAGCACGCCATGTTGTACAGGAAATAGGCGCCGTCCTTGTCCTGGGTATAAACCGTCGCCTTGTCCTCCCACCAGGACTGCTTGGCCTGCACATAGGTCTCGACAACGACCTGGCTGTCCAGCGCGGCAGCGACATACTCGTCATAGGTCATGACGCCCTCGGACTTGACGTCGGCAGCGACGTTGCTGTCGCTGCTGTTAGCGTTGCTGTCATCCGCAGCGGGCTGGTTGGTGGTGTTCTGGCTGCATGCTGCCAGCGACAGCACCAGCATCAGGGCAAGAACAGCGGACAGAATCTTTTTCATGGTGATTCTCCTTTGCTTTCTTCAAATTATGTTCCAGCGAACAGAAGCTATTATACCCCAAATATGGAATAAATCAATATGCATATTCACCTATTTTCGCCGCTTCCGCAGGCCAAAGCCCGCATAGATGCCAATCCCCAGCCACGCAGCCGCCAGGGCTGCCAGCAGCAGCACCGCCGTGGCCGGCAGCGGGCCGAGCGGCTCCTTGCCCTGGGCCGCGGACGCGCCCTGATCCAGCCGGTAGAGTGAGGTCACATCGTCATAGAGCTTGTCAAGATACGCCGCGTCCACCGTCTCGCCGCGGCGGACCGACTTGGTCACGTTTTCGATCATCTGCCCGGCCGCGTCGCGCAGCGAGGCCGAGCCGTTGAATACCGGCGTGACAAAGGTGTTGTCCGTGTTGTCCAGCAGCAGCTGCGTGGCGCGGATTTTCACGTCATAGTGCGCGGTGTCTTCGCCGCTGCGGCGCAGATAGTCCTGATAGTCCTCTGTCTGCCGTGCCCGGCTGGTAACGGGGACATACCCCTCCGTCTCGGCATAGGCCGTCTGCACCCCGTCGGTCAGCAGATACTGGGCAAACAGCCACGAAGCCAGCACCTCCTGCGGGTCGCTCTTGTTGAACACGCAGATCGACGGCCCCTGCGAAATCATCTGCGGGTGTGCCGGGTCCATCTGCGGCACCGGCAGCACCGCCGTTTCAAACTCCACCAGCTTGTCCTCGCTGATGTCCGACAGCGGCGCATGGGTGCCCATCCAGGTCGAGCCGGCGGTGGAGTCAATGGCAAACACGCACTGGCCGGCGTTGAGATAGTTGGCCGGATAGCTGGAAATCTTAAAGGTGGAAAACGCGCCTGTCCCGGCGTGCTCCGCCACGGTCAGCAGCAGCTGGCGCGTGGTGTCGTTGAAGATTTCAACCTCCCCATCCGATGTGGAATAGCCGCCGCCCGACTGGCGCAGCAGCTGGATCATCATGTTGTCCGTCGATTTGTAGATGAAGGGGATCATCACCTTCTGCCCGTTGAGGGCAAAGGTGCCATCGGCGTTCTTTGCCGTGGCCGCCTCGGCCACCTCCCAGACAAAGTCCCAGGTCAGCACCTCGGGCAGGGTGTAGCCCAGCGCTTCGACATAGTCCTTGTTGACATAACATGCCTCGGTGGAGCGCATAAACGGAATGGCATAGTGCGCCCCGTCAAACTCACACTCCGCCAGATAAGACGGGATCAGCTCCTCCTGCCGCACCGAGTCGAACCGCAGCGCGCTGCCGCCCAGGCCATAGGCCTCGTCGGCAAAGAGCCTGTCCAGCGGCGCCACGGCATTGGTGCCCGTGAGATAGGTGGCGATGTGGTCCGGATAAGTAATGCACACGTTGGGCGTGGTGTTGGTGGGGATATTGGTAATCACATCGTTGTAAATCCGGCCATAGTCGGTATAGAGCCGCAGATTGACCTCAATGTTGGGATACAGCGCCTGAAAATCCCGGATGGTCTGCTCGTAAATGGCCGTCTGGGTCTTGTTGGTGTCGTTTTTGGCCCAGAAAGTAATTGCATACGTGCGCGAGGTGTCAAACTCCTCCGGCATTGCAAACGCCGGCAGCCCGCGCGTGCCGTGGCAGCCCAGCAGCGGTAGCAGGCACAGCGCCGCCAGCAGCAGGGCCAGCAGCTGCTTTCCCTGTCGGTTCATCCCTTGGTCCCCCCTCTTGAAACGCCGGCCATGATCTTTTTGTGAAAGATCAGAAACAGCACGATCAGCGGCACGGAGATGACCACCACCGCCGCCATCATGGCCGGGATGTTCTCGCGGCCAAAGCCGTTTTCGCGGATCTCCTGAATGCCGTTGGACACCAGATAGTAGCGGGCGTCGTCGGTGATCAGCCGCGGCCAGACATAGGCGTTCCAGCACTCGATCACCTTGAGAATCACAATGGTAATCAGCGTGGGGCGGCAGATGGGCACCATCACCCGCAGCAGATAGCGCAGGTCCGAGGTGCCGTCCACCTTGGCCGCATAGTACAGCTCGTCCGGAATCTGGGCAAAGTTCTCCTTCAGCAGATAGATGTAAAACACCGACACCACCGACGGCAGAATCAGCCCCGCAAAGCTGTTGCGCAGATTCAGGTCCGTAATGGTGACAAAGTTGGTAATCACCACCAACTCGTTGGGGATCATCATCAGTGCCAGGAACAGCGTGAACACCAGATCCTTGCCCCGGAAGTTCAGCCGGGCAAAGGCAAAGGCTGCCAGCGTGACCACCACCAGCATGATGGCCGTGGTAATGAGCGTGAAAACCAGGGTATTGAAGAAATACCGCCCCAGATCCACCGCGGTAAACGCGTCCAGATAGTTCTGCAGCGTGGGTGCCAGAGTATAAAACTGGGGGATATATTCCGCATTATACGCGCTGTAAGACTTCAGCGAGGACAAAACCATCCAGTAGAATGGAAAGAGTACAATCACCGCCCAGATTGTCAGGCAGGTATAGGCCACCACGCTGCCGGCAATTTTGTGCGCCCGGGCCGCACGCCGGACACGGGCATAGCGATCCTGTTTCATCGCGCGCCCCTCCTTAATAATGCACATGCCGGCGGCTGACCAGCAGGTTGATGCAGGTAATCGTCAGCACAATGGCGAACAGCAGAATGGCCGCCGCCGAGGCATAGGACGGATAGCCGCCGCTGTTGCCATAGAGCATGTCATAGATATAGCCGACGATGGTATTCATCTCCGCCGCGTTCAGATCGGTGCCGAACAGCGCCACCGCATCGGAATAGGCCTTAAAGGCGCCGATAAACCCGGTGATCACCAGATAGAAAATCATCGGCGAGATCATCGGCAGCGTGATGCGGAAAAAGATCCGCGTCCTGGACGTGCCGTCTACCCGGGCCGCGTTGTAATAGTCCTGGTTGACCGAGGCCAGCGCACTGGTGAGAATCAGAATCTTGAACGGCAGCACCACCCAGATGGTGTAAAAGCACAGGACAAACATCTTGGCCCAGTAGGGCCCGTCGATAAAGTCCACCGGACCCGCTCCGAACCAACTGAGCATCAGGTTGACCAGGCCGTCGGTATAGGCCGTGCGCTTGAACAGAATCATAAACACCAGGCCCACCGCCAGCGTGTTGGTCACATAGGGCAGGAAATACACCGTCTGAAACAGGTTGCGCAGCGGCTTGATGGAGCTGAGCGCCACCGAAAACAGCAGCGCGATGCCCGTGGACAGCGGCACCGTGATAATTACCAGCAGAAAGGTGTTTTTCACCGCCTGGAGAAAATACGGGTCGCGGAGCACATAGGCATAGTTATACCAGCCCACGCCGAAATACGTCTGCGAGGCGGAGTTGAACCCCTCTTCAAACGAATAGACAAACACGTCGATCAGCGGATAGACCATAAACGCGCCCAGAAACACAATGGCCGGCAGCAGATACAGCCACGCTTTTTTATTTTGCTTATCCATCTGTCTCCCCCTGCCCGTTCAGCACAGCTGGAACGGAAGCGCCTGCTCAGTCTCCCGGCTGAACAGATGCACCTTGCCGGGCCGGAGAGCAAAGCGCACCGTTTCGGCCTGATGGTCCACCCGGTTTTCCGCGTCGATGATCGAGCGGATGGCCGCGCTCTCCGCCCCCTCGTGGGACGACACCACGCTGATGTCGCGGCCCATCACCTCCACGCGGCTAAGCCGGCAGCGCAGCGGCCCATCCTCGCGCAGGAGAAAGCCTTCCGGCCGAATGCCCACCATGACCTCCTGATCGGCCACGCCGGCAAGCTTCAGCACTGCGTCGCGCCCGATGTACAGCCGACCCTGCTCCACCCGGCCGCGGAACATATTGATGGGCGGCGTGCCTAGAAAGCGCGCCACAAATTCGTTAACCGGATGGTCATAGACCTCCTGCGGCTGCCCCGTCTGCTGCACCACGCCGTTTTTCATCACCACAATCAGGTCCGAGATGCTCATGGCCTCCTCCTGGTCGTGGGTGACAAAGATCGTGGTGATTCCCGTCTGCTTCTGGATGCGGCGGATCTCCTCGCGGGTCTGCAGGCGCAGGCGCGCGTCCAGGTTGGACAGCGGCTCGTCCAGCAGCAGCACCCGGGGCATTTTCACCAGCGCACGGGCAATGGCCACACGCTGCTGCTGTCCGCCGGACAGCTCCTTCGGCCGGCGGTCCATCAGTCCCTCGATCTGCACCAGCGCAGCCGCCTCGTCTGCCCGGCGGTTCATCTCCTGCCGGCTGAGCTTGTCCGCACCCTTGCGGTTCTGCAGTGGAAAAATGATGTTCTGCCGCACCGTCAGGTGAGGATACAGCGCATAGTTCTGAAATACCAGTCCCACGCCGCGGTTTTCCGGCGGCAGATCGGTTACGTCATCCTCGCCAAAGAAAATTCTCCCGTCCGTCGGCTCCAGCAGGCCGCTGATCAGGTTCAGCGTGGTGCTCTTGCCGCAGCCGGACGGCCCCAGCAGCGCCACCAGCTTGCCGTCGGGAATCTCAAAATTGAACCGGCTGACGGCAGTCACGCCCTCTGCTTTCTTTCCCCGGCCAGGAAACTGCTTGGTCAGGTTCTGTAATACGACTTTCATAGCATCCCTCTTTTCGCCGCGCAGGCAGGGCCGCGCCGCGTTTTCCCGTCGCTCTTTTACACGATGGGTGTAGTATAGCACAATCCGGCGGAAATTGGAATACTCCGCACCACATCTGTACACAGCGCAGGCAGCAGGGCGGAGCGGTTGGGTTCAACCGCTCCGCCCTGCGAAGTGTTTTATAGTGCTTTGCAACGTGCATGTGCCGCGAACCAGCCAGGCCGTGCGGGCGTCATTTCTCCAGCAGCGTCCAGTCGCGGTTGGCCCGCAGGGCAATCCACTGCTCGTCGCCGTTCTTCACGCCGGAGGCGCGCTCATAGGTGTGGCTGTTGGTGGCCTCCTGCACCGCGATGTAGTACCACTCGCCCGGCTGGCAGTCGGGGAAGGTCAGCATCGTCCGGTAGGGCAGCAGATGCTCCTCCACCGAGGGGACACGCTCGAGCACCCGGTTGATCATCGTCATCGTCTCGGCGCGGGTGATGCTGCGGTCGGGGCAGAAGCTGCCGTCGGGATAGCCCTGAATCCAGCCGTTGCCGGCGGCCAGGCGGATATAGGCCTCGGCCCAGTGGCCCGAAATGTCCGTGAAGGAATCCAGGCTCTTGTCCAGCTCGGCAAACAGGGCGATAATCTTGGCCATTTCCGCGCGGGTAATGGGCGCATCCGGACGGAACGTGCCGTCGGGATAGCCGCTGACAATGCCCGCGTTGCTCAGCGTGGAAACCGCGTTGTTATACCAGTCGCCGGGCTGCACGTCGGAATAGGGATTTGTGGAGGACCAGTATTCGCTTCTGCTCTGATCCGTCAGCAGGCGGAAAAAGATCGTTGCGACCTCCGCGCGGGTAATGTTGCCGTTGGGCTGCACCGTGCCATCGGGATAGCCCATTACATAGGCATAATGGTCGTCAGTGTTCAGGCTCGGGCCGGAAGGCGTCACCGGTGTAAAGGGCTTTTCGACAAACACATTGGTAATCACCAGCTGCTCGGGGTCTGCCACTGCCACTGCCATTGCCTGGGGAACTCCGCCGCGATAGATGCGATAATATGCAACATACAGCTCGTTGGTGCGCTGATCCAGCTCCACACAAACCATCAGGAAATAGGTCTCTGCGTCATAGGTCATGCCGCGGGTCTTGCCGTTGGTTTCCTGCACGGCGTAGTAATAGCAGCCAGGCTCGGTAAAGGTCAGGCCCTCGCTGAATACAAAGGGCTGAACCTGCTTGTTCTGATACATCTCAGCCGTGACGCCGGTCAGATACTTCATGCCGCCGGGCAGCGTGGCCGCTTCAGCCTCGCCCTCGGGAGCAAGCGTCACTTCAAAGCGCTCGATCACCGTGCCGTATTCAATCAGCAGCTGCTTGACGAACACCGCATTGCCATTGCAGCCGGTGTTCAGGTCAAATACGGCCGGAGTGGGGTCAATCGGCGCGGCCTCATACACGGCGGTGTAGACCGCGTTGGCCGTTACCGCGACAATCGTCGGCTCCCAGCCTGCGAAATGATACGTATAGAAGGCGTCGCCGGGCTTCACCGGCGTGGCGCCCTTATAGCTGGGCATATCCAGGTAGTAATAGGTCTCCGTTGCCAGCGTCTCGCCGTTGTCGTTCTTCCAGGTAACCGTATACTCGTTGGCCGTGTACGTCACCGTCACGGTCAAGTTCTCGTCCGGCATTGTGCCCGACACCACGGTCTGGCTGGCCGTATAGCCCTCGATCGCCGGGCTGGTCACGCTGTAGCCCGCGCCGTAAGCCACCGTTGCGCTGTAGTCCGGGGCAGCCTCGCCGCCGCCGGCATAGACATAGC
>CACXCV010000150.1 GCA_902766215.1 Oscillospiraceae bacterium | reverse complement strand
TTCCCGACGATGAAGCCCCTCGACATGCCGAAGAAGGACGCTGCCAAGGCAGAAGCCGCTCCGGCAGAAGTCCAAAAGGAAGAGGTCATCGACTTCTCCAAGGTTGAAATCGAGCCGCTGTTTCAGGACTTCGTGGACTTCGAGACGTTCAGCAAGTCCGATTTCCGCGCCGTCAAGGTACTGGCCTGCGAAGCCGTGAAGAAGTCCAAAAAGCTCTTAAAGTTCGTTTTGAACGACGGAACCGGCGTAGATAGGGTCATTTTGAGTGGTATTCACGAATATTATGAGCCGGAAGAGCTGGTGGGCAAGACCTGCATTGCCATCGTAAATCTCCCCCCCAGGCCGATGATGGGCATTGACTCCTGCGGGATGCTGCTCTCCGCCGTGCATCACGAGAACGGCGAAGAGAAGCTGCACCTGCTGATGGTCGATCCCCACATTCCGGCGGGCGCAAAGCTGTATTGATTGTGGCCGGGCGGACCGGCGGAATAAAAAAGCCCCTGCGGCCACTGCATTGCAAGGCCGCAGGGGCTTTTTGCGTCAGAAAACCGCGGCGGGCTGCGCTGCCGGATATCATCCCGGCGTGCGCCGGCGGCAAAAATGCGAGGCAAAATGGCGGAAAGAATATATACGGCATAGAGAGAACTATAAATGAATAAACGGCGAATATACGGCACAGAAATGAATGGAGCACACGGTGTGGTGGTGAAATTGACAAAAACAGAACGAAACACAATACTATTTGTGCAAAATACGTGTTGTTTTTGCGGCATGCAAAGAGATAAAATCATCCCTAGGAATCATCCCTAATTTGAGGGGAGAGGGGAATCGCGGCCTCTGGCGCAAGAGGGCGCTTGTCCCCCAAAATGCCGCGGTATGAGATGAAGTATACTGCGGAAATGGACATAAATCATGGGATCAAAGGGTAAGGTCTGTATGTTCGGAAAAAAACGGGAAAACCGCTGTCTCATCGCTGGGTATGCCAGACGCGCGATGGGGCTTTGTCTGGCGCTGCTCCTGATTGCCGCGCCGATGTTCAACGCGGTGTGGGTCGCAGCGGAGAATACGCCGGTGGATGAGACAATACCGGTGCAGCCGCCGGAGGAGCCGACGCAGCCGCCGGAGGAACCGGAAATGCCGGAAGAACCGGAAGAGCCGGAGGGACCAGAGGAACCGGAAATGCCGGAGGAGCCGGAGGAGCCGACGGATCCGTCGGAGGAGGAACAGGAGAATCCGCCGGAGACGGATGAAGAGCACACGGTGCTGCTCTATGATGTCGGGGCGGACGGCTTTGGCGAGGGTGTGTCTGCGCTGATTCTTTCGGTTCCGGATGGCGGCACCATACTCGATGCGCTTGCGCAGACAGAAGACAGTGTGTTCGCGGACGGAACCGCGGCGGCCGACTGCGTCTACTATGCGTTTGACGCCGCGGGGCGGCGCACGTACTGGGAGCTGAGCGCTCCGGTGAGGCAGGCGCTTTCGCTCTATACTTATTCTTATACGCTCAGCGTCATTTATGACGTCTCGATCAGCGCCAAGGACGACTGGAACAGCATGGATGCAGACGCCCCCGAGGACGGCGACGCATATCAGCAGGTGGTTGCCGTTTCTGCTCGCGAGGGCGCGCCGCTTGACGCCGCCGCGCTGTGGGCGGGGAAAGTGGACCTGACGCAGCTTGCGTGGACGGATTCTCAGACAGGGCGCCCGGTTTCGGCGGCGGAGCTGTTGATTTGGGGCCTGCGTGAGAATATGGAGGTTTATGCAATCGGCATCCAGGCGGCGACAGAGGCCACGGTTGTTTTCTACGCAGCCGTGGATGACGCCTGGGTGGAGCTTGGCAGCACCACCACGTCGCAGCAGGCAAGCTGGGGCAGCAGCTTACGGTATTACCTGACGGCGGAAGAGCTGGAAGCGGTTTATGCGCCGTTTGGCTTTACTGCGGCGGGATTTCAGGGAGAGCTTATTTTTCCGCATACCGATACGCAGAACCTGAATACGATCTGGGCGGACACAGCACCAAAATATGACGCCGCGGCTGCGACCTATCGGGTTCCGCTCAGCAGCCGCACAACAAGCTATGTGTTCTATGCCCCGGCCAATATTCTGGGCAGCGCGAGTTATTTCGGTACCTCGGCTCCCCGCAGCGACAAAACGGTTCTGCAGGAGAATACATTCTACACGCTGTCGGTTTCCGATCCGATGGGCCTGTTTGCAGAATATGCGCTTCCGGAGCAGCAGTATGTCCGCGCCGGGGCGGCGTGTTCGGTGACACTGCCGCTGAAGGACGGCGTGGACTGGTATCCGGTGCAGCCTGACACGGGGCTTGCGGTGCCCATGACCACGTATGTGGATCAACAGGCCGGGACGATTACGTTTGTTCAGCAGGCCATGTCCTGCTCGGTGAACATGATTGCCTCCGCGGGCGTGACGGTGACCTATCGGGCGACCGCAAGCGGCTGCCTGGAGGACATTTCTTCGGAGTATTACAGCGGCATTCAGGAGATTGTTGACGACGGCACCGTACACGGCAGCCAGACGCTGACGGAAAATGTAACGGACGAGGGGAGCTATACGATCCTTGCGCCGGACAGCGACCGCGTCAAGGTGCGCGTGGAGAAGGCGGAGGATAAAAACCGGCGGTTTTACTATTCCTTTATGGGCTGGCGTGTCGGCGTGACGGATACCATCCTGCAGCCGGGCCAGCAGCTTTCCTATGAGCAGATGGTGGCCTATGCGGATGAGACAACGCATACGGTGACGCTCAACGCAGTCTGGAAGATTATCGACGACAATTCCCGCGCGACGTCCGTGAATTTTTATCTGAACATGGACTGCGAGATCATGGACAATATGTCCAACGGCTTTGTTTCGCAGCACATGAGCAACTTTACGGATGCGGTCTATGCGACCCGCATTTTCGGAACCAACGCCGTGGCTGCCACCACGCACCGGAACGTGCAGATTATCGCGCCCCCGACGGAGGCGGATACGGCCTATGCCGTGGATGCGGAGCTGCGGGGTGCGGTTCGCACGCCCATCCCCCCGGCCTGACGCTGGAGGACTTTCCGGCGGATGAGAAAGTGCTTGCCACGCTCCGCGCGAACAACGCAGCCATCCGCTATTATATCTATGTGCTTGACCGCGTTCTGGCCTATGAGGTGCTGGAGCAGAAGGTAGTGGAGCCGAACCAGACGCAGTCGCTCGAGGCCATCCCGGGCGAGGACCTGGTGACGTTGGTAACCTGCACGCCCTATGGCGTCAATTCGCACCGGCTGCTGGTGCATGGCAGGCGGACGGCGTATGTGGAGCAGACCGCCGCGGAGGAAGCGGAGCACCCGACCACATCGGTGCATACCCGCTATGGGCTGTGGGTTGCCTGCGGCCTTGGTGTGACGGCGGCGCTGATCCTCCTGATGTTCCTTATCAGCCGCCGGGTCCGCCGGCGTGCAGACGGACAAGAAGAGGTGCGGGAATGAGACTCAGACGGCTTCTCCGGATTGTGGTTCCGGCGCTGGTGTTTCTGACGGGCCTTTTGGTTCTGTTTTATCCGGTGTTCAGCGACCTGTGGAATCAGCGGCGGCAGAACGCGCTGATTGAGCACTATGAGCAGCAGGTTGCGCAGATGACCGAGGAGGACGACCGCTCCTGACGGAGCGCCGCCGAGGCCTATAATGCCGCGCTTGACCCAAGCTTTTACGACGCGTTCCACGGCGCGCAGCCGGAGGCAGACGACCAGTACTGGAGTCTTTTGAATCTGGACGGCACGGGCATTATGGGATATCTGGAAATCCCGAAAATCAGCGTGCGTCTGCCGATCTATCACGGTACGGGCGAGGACTCGCTGCAGCACGGCGTCGGCCATCTGGCCGGCACGTCGCTGCCGGTCGGCGGCCTGGGCACGCACAGCGTGCTCTCTGCGCACCGGGGGCTGCCGTCTGCGCTGCTTTTCACAGACCTGGACCAGGTGCAGACCGGGGACCGGTTTTATCTTTCGATCCTGCGGGATACACTGGTGTATGAAGTGGATCAGGTTCTGGTCGTCACGCCGGATGAGGTTTCGGCCCTGCGGGCGGACCCGGCGGAGGACTATGTGACGCTGGTGACCTGCACGCCCTATGGCGTCAACTCGTACCGGCTTCTGGTTCGCGGCCACCGGGTGGAGGAAACCGCCGAGGAGGCGCCGCCGGCGATTACGCCGGTAAGCCAGCTGGCGCGAAGCCTGGGCTGGCGCGCCAAGCTCCTGATTGCGCTCGGTGCGGTGTTTGGATTCCTGCTTGTCGTGCTGATTGTCCGCGCAGCGATGCGAAAACACGGGAAGAAATAAAATGAAACCAAAGGAGGAGATCCTGCCATGAACGCAAAACGCTGCCGCGCGTTTGCACTCTGCGCGGCGCTGCTGGTTCTGTGTACGCTGCAAGCGGTGAAAGCGGATGCGTCGGATGGGCAGTGCAGCCTGACGATTGTAAGCCGGTTTGATGCAAACGCGTTTGCCGGGCGGACCTTCTCCCTTTATGCGGTGGCGGTGCCGGCGGCGGAGGGCGGATATGCCTATCTGCCGGCGTTTGCCGATTGCGGCACGACGCTTCCGGAATCCGGGGACGCCGCCAGCTGGAGCCGCTGCGCGTCTGCGCTCTGGCAGCGGGGGCAGCTGCGTGCGATTGCCCCGGATGCGCAGCTGCAGACGGACGCGGACGGCATCTGCACGTTCCAGGGCCTTGCCGCGGGGCTGTATCTGGTAGCGGGAGCGGACGTCGTGCTGCCGGAGGGCAGCTACCTCTGCGCACCGTTTCTGGTGGGCCTGCCGGGCGTGGACGAGGCCGGCACCGGCCGCGTATGGGATGTAACGGCGGTGACCAAGGACGCCTTCCGCCCGGCAGAGCCGGACACACCTTCGCCCCCGGATCCCGTTGAGCCATCTGAGCCGGATGTCCCGGACGTGCCGGACGTGCCGGACACGCCGGGCGGCGACAGGCTGCCCCAGACCGGTCAGCTCAACTGGCCGGTTCCAGTGCTGGCGGGCGCGGGACTTGTGCTGTTTTTGGCGGGGCTTCTCCTGCTTCGCAGACGCCATGCGTAGGCGGCTGGGGTATGTGCTCTGCGCCATTGGCGTGCTCTGCATCCTGGGCGCGGCCGGCGTGCTGGCGCACAACGTGCAGGAAGAGCGGCAGGCAGAGCAGGCGGTCCGGCAGATCCTGCCGCAGCTGACGCAGGCTGTGGAGCATACGCGGGCGCAGATGGACCTCCATGCCGCGCCGGAGCAGGATGAGATGGCCGCGGAGGAGAGCGAGGCGGCGGTTGCGGACCTTGATGACACCTATCTGGGCATCCTGCGCATTCCGGCCCTGGAGCTGGAGCTTCCGGTCTATGCACAGTGGAATGAGGACAGCCTGACGACGGCGCCGTGCCGCTATGCCGGCTCACTGCAGACAGGGGATCTTGTGATTGCAGGGCACAATTATGCGGACTCGTTCCGGCGCCTGGGCTCGCTGACGGCAGGCAGCGAGGTTGCCTTGACGGACATGGAAGGGACGGAGCACACGTTTCGCGTGACGGCGCTGCAGACGCTCGGGGCCGGAGAGGTTCAGCAGATGCTGTCTGGAGATTGGGAGCTGACGCTGTTCACCTGCACATTCGGCGGACAGAGCCGCATCGCGGTTCGGTGCAGAGAGGAGAACGCGGGATAAGCTTCGGCGCGTTTTTTATTGGGCGGCGCTGCGGCGAACGGCTGCGTGAAAGGAAAAACGGGGTATGGCTTTGCCGCCATACTCCGTTTTTGACGCACGGCGCAGCAGGCTGCCCGCGGCCGGTGTGTTGACCTCCGCTGCCCGCATGTGGTATGATGGCGGCACAGGGGGGATGGAAGTGCAGTTTAAAAACAAAACGGAGGAACGGTGCATCCGGCCCTATCAGCCGGACGACTGCCCGCGGCTGGCCGCGCTGTTTTACGACACGGTGCACACGGTGAATGCCCGGGACTATTCGCCTGCGCAGCTGGATGCCTGGGCCGCCGGACAGGCGGATCTGGAGCGGTGGAACGAGAGCTTTTCCGCCCACCATACGCTGGTGGCGGAGCAGGATGGACAGATTGTCGGCTTTGGCGACATGGACGACGGCGGCTATCTGGACCGGCTGTATGTCCACAGGGACTATCAGCGGCAGGGTATTGCCGCGGCCCTCTGCGATGCGCTTGAGCAGGCCTGCGGGCAGGAGCGGCTTGAAACGCACGCTTCGATCACAGCCCGGCCCTTTTTCGAGCAGCGGGGCTACCGCGTGGTCAGGCAGCAGCAGGTGGAGCGCGGCGGCGTGCTGCTGACCAACTTTGTCATGGAAAAGGTGCGGCCCTGTCCCGGCGCGGCCCAACAGGCCGGCGCTGCGCTGCGTCAATGGGAGAAGGAGAAGACGGATCGATGAAGCGAATGCGGCTGGCGGCACTTTTGGCGGCGGCACTGCTGATGGCCGCGGCGCCTGCCCGGGCGGCCCAAATGGAATATGGCGAGCCGGTGCTGTCCACATGGGCGACCGACAGCTATTACAAGGCCAACGAATACAGCATACTGAACTGGTTCTGCCGCAGCGGCGACTTTACTGCGCCGATTACGCGGGCGGAGTTCTGCGACATGCTGTTCAACGCCGTGCAGGCGATTTCCTATGGCGCGGCGGCGCAGATCGACCTGGGCGGGCCGGAGCCGTTTACCGACACCGACCGGGACTCGGTCTATTGTCTGGCGCAGCTGGGTATTGCTCAGGGCGTGGGCGGCGGACGCTTTGACCCCGAGGGGACGCTGACGCGCCAGCAGGCGGCGGTGTTCCTCAGCCGCGCGGCGGCCCGGCTGGACTTTTCCTGCCTGCCGGAGGAGTGTGCCGCGTTTACCGACGCAGACAGCATTGCCCCCTGGGCGGCCGCGGCGGCGGAAGAGATGCAGCAAGCGGGACTGATGGCCGGCACGGACACGGGCACCTTTCTGCCGCAGGCTCTGCTGACCCGTGAGCAGGCAGCGGCGGTGCTGGTGCGGTTTGTGGAGAAAAGCGGCTTTAACTTTGGCATGTATCTCCCTAGAGACCGGACAATCCGGACCGAAAGCGATCTTGCTGCCATGCATGGCAAATACCGCCCCACCGACGGCGGCTATACAATCGAATATTACCAGCCCGGCTTTGCCTCGCTGGTGGTTACCGTGACGGGCGGCGCGGTGCGCAGCGCAGTGTATACCGACCTGGGCAGCGGCGCCCGGGGCGACCTGACCCGGCAGAGCCTGGACGCAGTTTATCGCGGCGTGCCCCTGTCCGGGCGGCTGTATCTGGGCGGCGGCATGTGGAGTGTGGAAGAGGACGGCGTGTGTGCGCTGGAGCAGAACGGCAAAACGCTGCTGACGCTTGACGAGGGCTATGCTTACCCGCGCTGCCAGCGCCTGCGCGGCGCGTGGGTGGCCTATGCCGTCAGCGGGGGAAAGACCACGTTTTTCTCCACGCCGGACGGCACGCCGCTGTTTACCGTGGACGGCTATGTCCATCGCCTGACCAACCGGTATATCATCACCGAGATGGTGCGCTATGCCGGAGAAACGGTGGACGCGGCTTATTCGGTGTATGGCGTGTATACGCTGGATGGGGCGCAGGTTGCGCCCCTGGGCCTGTCGGATCGGGCGCTGTATGAACAGGGCTATGTCACGGACGACTGAAGCCGACTGACCGGAAAACGCCCCCAGCGCACACTGTGCGCCGGGGGCGTTTTTGCTGTGTGCGGCCGATACGCGCCGGCCGGGGCTGCTCAGCGGAGCATGGGGTGCTTTTGCATCCAGGCTTCGATGGCCGGGCCGTCGAGCTGGTTGACCGTGATCAGGCGGCCGCCATAGAACGCTGCCCAGTTGTTGAATACGCAGGGCAGCGCCTTGGCCTGCGCCAGCGTGTCCACGTAAATGAGGTTGGCCGCGATGCTGTGGGCCGCGCAATAGTCCCGCAGCTTTTCAATCCGCTGGGGGATGAAGGGGCACTGATCGTCATAGTAAATGGTCAGGTCAGGGCTTTCGATGGTCTGCCGCCTGGCCGCAGGCGTAAACTGCGGCGCGCTGCCGTCAAAGCGGAGCGCAAGCAGCTCGTATTCTCCGGCGGTATCCACGGTCTCAAAGCCGTATTTTCTGGCAAAGGCCTGGTTGGACAGCCACGCCTTCTGTTTGGCGGCGCCCAGCATGCACACGCCGGATTTGCCGCTGACCCGGGCGTCATGCAGGCAGTATTCCATCAGCTGCCGCCCATAGCCGTGCCCCTTGGGCGCGCCCTGCACCCAAAGGCAGTAAATGTAAAGGTAGTTGCTGCCGACGATGGGCGTCCAGGCGGATTCCAGCGGGGCGTATTCGATAAAGGCGCAGTCGCGGGTGTTCAGCTTGCGGAACACGTGCCCCTCGGCCAGCCGCGCGGCCAGCCAGGCCCGCTTGGCCTCCACGCCGGGGTGGGCGGTTTTGGTGCGGATGATGCAGCACAGGTGCTCGCCGGCGAGATTGTCCGGCGTGAG
>CACXCV010000149.1 GCA_902766215.1 Oscillospiraceae bacterium | reverse complement strand
ATACCCAGTACCTCCGCCCCGGCCTCGCGCAGCGCCTGCACTACCTCAATCACGCTGCCGCCGGTGGAGATCAGGTCCTCCACCACCACCACGCGCTGGCCCGGCTCCAGCTTGCCCTCGATCTGGTTCTGCCGGCCATGGTCCTTGGCTCCGCTGCGAACATAGCCCATGGGCAAGCCCAGCAGATGGCCCGCAATGGCCGCGTGAGCAATGCCGGCCGTCGAGGTGCCCATCAGCACCTCACAGTCCGGATAGTCCCGGCGGATGGTATCGGCAATCCCCTGCTCTACAACATTCCGCACCGCCGGGGCCGTGAGAATCAGCCGGTTGTCACAATACACCGGACTTTTGATGCCGCTGGCCCAGGTAAACGGTTCCTCCGGGCGGAAAAACACCGCGCCGATGGACAGCAGGCCCTCTGCGACTCGACGTTCCAAATCCATGTTCGTTTCCTCCTCAGTCAACAAAATCATCTACACAGCGCTGCCACACTGCTGCCGGATCCTCCGCCTGCGTAATCGGGCGGCCCACCACAATATAGTCCGACCCCAGCGCTTTTGCCCCGGCTGGCGTGGTCACACGCACCTGGTCCCCCACATCACCGCCCACCGGACGGACGCCCGGCGTCACGGTCAAAAAGCCGCTGCCGCAGCGTTGGTGAACTTTGCCCGCCTCCAGCGGTGAGCAGACCACGCCGTCCAGTCCCGCACGCTTGGCCAGTTCGGTGTAGTGCAGCACCGTCTCATCCATGGGGTGGTCGATCCACAGCTCGTCGCGCATCCGCTCCTCGCTGGTGGAAGTCAGCTGCGTCACCGCCAGCAGCAGGGGCCGGGTGCCGTCCGGGCGGGTCAGCCCCTCCAGGGCCGCCTCCATCATCGCCACCGTTCCCGCCGCGTGCAGGTTGCACATGTCCACATCCAACGCGGAGAGCGAAGCCATGGCACGACGCACCGTATTGGGGATATCGTGTAGCTTGAGATCCAGAAAAACCTGATGACCCCGCGCCTTGACCTGCCGGACAATATCCGGCCCAGCGGCATAGAACAGCTCCATGCCGATCTTGACATAGGGCTTGCGGCCGGCAAACCGGTCCAAAAAGGCCAGCGTCTGCTCCTGTCCCGGGAAATCCAATGCGATGATCACGTCCTTACCCATGGTGCGCTCCTCCAATCAGTTCGTTGATATCTTTTACGCCCAGCGCCTCCAGCTGTGCCGGCAGCGTGTCAATGATACTGCGGCACGCGCATGGCTCCACCAGATTGGCTGCGCCAACCTGCACCGCCGTCGCCCCAGCCAGCATCAGTTCGACCACGTCCGCCGCCGTGCTGACGCCGCCCATGCCGATAATCGGCAGCTTGACTGCTTCATAAACCTGCCAGACCATCCGCACCGCCACCGGAAACACCGCCGGGCCGGAGAGCCCCCCCATCTGATTGGCCAGAATGGGCCTGCGGCGGCGGGTGTCGATGCGCATGCCCAGCAGTGTGTTGATCAGACTGATGCCGTCAGCTCCCGCATCGGCACACGCTTTTGCAATGGCCGTAATATCGGTGACATTGGGCGTCAGCTTGAGATACACCGGCTTGGTCGTCACAGCCTTCACTGCGTGGGTAACCGCCGCAGCTGCCTCCGGCGAGGTGCCGAAGCTCATGCCACCCTCATGAACGTTGGGGCAGCTGATGTTGACCTCCAGCAAATCGGCGTGGTCGTTGAGCTGCTGACAGGTGCGGGCGTATTCCTCCACTGAAAATCCGCTGACGTTAGCAATCACCGGGCCATGATACACCTGCCGCAGCCGCGGCAGTTCCCCCTGAATCACCGCCTCCACGCCGGGGTTCTGCAGGCCGACAGAATTGAGCATCCCGCCTACACACTCGGCGATGCGCGGCGTGGGGTTGCCAAAGCGCGGCTGCTCGGTGGTGCCCTTGCAGCTGATCGCCCCCAGGCAGTTCAGGTCATACCACGCGGCAAACTCATAGCCAAAGCCAAAGGTGCCCGAGGCCGGGATCACCGGGTTCTTCAGCGGCACGCCGCTGAGACAGACCGACAGATTTACCATAGAATCTCCCCCTTTGTTAATACCGGGCCGTCGCGGCAGATGCGCTTGGCTCCATACTTGGTCTGGCACGAGCAGCCCATACACGCTCCAAACCCACAGCCCATCCGCGACTCAAAGCTCAGCTGGCCGTCGATATCCGTTTTGTCCCACACTGCCCGCAGCATTGGCTCCGGCCCGCAGGCATAGAAGTAGCTGGCGTCCTCCGGCAGCGCGTCGGTGACAAAGCCCTGCACCCCCACGCTGCCGTCAGCAGTACATACGATGGTCTGCACGCCCAGCGTCTCAAATTCCCGCCGGCCAAACACCTCGTCCGCCGTATTAAAGCCCAGCACCGCCACCGGACGGCAGTCGTGCAGACGTTTTGCCAGGCCATACAGCGGCGGAACACCCACGCCGCCGCCAATCAGCAGCGGCCGTGCCCCTGCCGGGCGGAGGTCATAGCCATTTCCCAGGCCGGTCAGCACATCCAGCACCGCACCCGGCCGCATGGCGGCCATGGCCGCCGTCCCCTGTCCCACCACCTTATAGATGATGGTCAGCGTGTGCTCATCCCAGTCGCAGACTGAAATGGGCCGCCGCAGAAAAAAGCCCCCCAGCTTCAGATTAACAAACTGCCCCGGCGCGGTAATTGCACCGGTGTCACCCGCCAGCGTCATGCGCCATACCGCCGCCGTCAGCGGCTCGTTGCGCAGGATGGTAAACATTCCCTGTTTCACACTACTTCCCCCCATACCGGTTTGCCGTCGCAGAACGTCATGCGGCACGCACCCCAGACCGTCCAGCCCGCAAAGGGCGTGCTGCGTCCCTTGGATTGAAACGACGCCGGGTCGATCGGATATTGCCGCGTCAGATCCCACACGGCCAGGTTGGCCGGCACGCCCTCACGCAGCGCATCCCCGATGCCAAAGCGGCGGTTGGGGTTGTCATGCATCAGGGCTATCAACTGTTCGATCGTCAGCAGACCCGGCCGGACCAGCGCTGTATACAGCACCGGGAAGGCCGTCTCCAGCCCTACCACGCCCATGGCGCTGCCAGCCAGCCCCTTGGCCTTTTCCTCCGCGCTGTGCGGCGCGTGGTCAGAGGCAATCATGTCGATGGTGCCGTCCCGCAGTCCCTCCAGCAGCGCCGCACGGTCTTCCGCGCTGCGCAGCGGCGGGTTCATCTTAAAACGGCCGTCCTCGCGCAGATCCGCTTCGATCAACACCAGATAGTGCGGCGCCGTTTCACAGGTTACATCCAGCCCTTCAGCTTTGGCCTGGCGGATCAGCGCCACGCTTTCCTTGGTGGAAACATGGCAGACGTGATAGGCGCAACCTGTCTGCCGCACCAGTTCCAGGTCGCGGGCAATCTGCCCCCACTCGCTCTCGGAGCAAATGCCCTTATGCCCATGGGTTCGGGCATAGTCCCCGTCGTGGATATAGCCGCCGCGCAGCAGGCGGTTGTCTTCGCAGTGGGCAGCAATGACCTTTCCCAGTTCCCTGGCGCGGCACATGGCCCGGCGCATCACCTCGTCATCCTGCACACCGCTGCCGTCATCAGAAAAGGCACAGACCTGCTCCGCCAGTTCGTCCAGCGCCGCCAGCCGCTCCCCTGCCCGGCCCACAGTGATGGCTCCATAGGGGTGGACATGCACCCGGGCCGTCTGGCGGATTGCCTCCAGCTGGGGAGCCAGATTGGCCGCGCTGTCCGGGACCGGGTTCAAATTAGGCATGGTGCACACGGTGGTATATCCACCACGCGCCGCCGCCGCCGTGCCGGTGGCAATCGTCTCTTTATAACAAAAACCCGGCTCACGGAAATGCACATGCACATCTGTGAAACCGGGTAAAATCAAACAGTTATCAAAAGGAAACACCACATCCGGAGCCGCCGCGCCGGAAACAATCATCCCATCAGAGATCGTTATGTTGCGCCGCTCCCATGCGCCGTTCCAGAACACCGTTGCGTGCTGCAGCTCGTAGGTCAAGGGGCCGCACCTGCCTTTCATGGTTTTGTCCATCATAGCCTTGTCCCGCATAAAAGTCAAGCAGGAAACAGCCGGCAGAAGCAAAATCCCCGTTTTGCACAAAAACCGGCGGCCGCTTCCCCGGATTCTCTCCAGAGGAGCGGCCGCCATGATGCAGCCATTGTTATTCGGCAAGCATGCCTTCCTCCCAGCAGTCGGGGGCCTGGATGCCCAGCAGCTGGGCCACCGTGCCCGCCACATTGGCCAGGCCGAAGGCGCCGTCCTTCAGACGGACGGACTTGTCATACACCACAAAGGGAACCGGGTTAAGGCTGTGCGCCGTGCGGGGCGACAGAGCGCCGGTCTTTTTATTCTTGTCATACATCTGATCCGCATTGCCGTGGTCGGCTGTCACGCAGAGTGTATAGCCATACTTGTCTGCAGCCGCCATAATCTGTCCCAGGCCCTCGTCCACAGCCTCAACTGCCGCAATGACCGCCGGCAGAACGCCGGTGTGGCCCACCATATCGCCATTGGGGAAGTTGCAGCGCAGGAACTGAAACTTCTCGCTGGCCATGGCTGTGACAAACTTGTCGGTGATGGGATCAGCCTTCATGCGGGGCTTCTGGTCAAAAGAAACGTTGTCCGAAGCAATCTCCACGTACGTCTCGTCCTTTTCAGAGACCTTGCCGGAGCGGTTGCCGTTCCAGAAATAGGTCACATGGCCATACTTCTGCGTCTCGGACAGAGCATACTCGTTGATATCGTGCTCCACCAGCAGTTCAGTCAGGGTATGGCGGATGTCGGGGGGGGCAACCAGATAGTGCTCGGGCAGATGCAGGTCGCCGTCGTACTGCAGCATGCCGGCATAGACCACGCCCGTATAGCCTGGGCGCTCAAAGGCATCAAAGTCCTTGTAGTCAAAGGCCTTGGAGATTTCCAGCGCACGATCACCGCGGAAGTTGATCAGCACCACACTGTCACCATTTTCAATCCGGCCTACCGGCTCGCCGTTAGCCGCAATGACAAAGGGCGGCAGATCCTGGTCAATGGCGCCTGTCTCGGCGCGGAGCGTTTCAATTGCCTCAGCTGCAGTAGCAAACTGGCGGCCCTGACCCAGCACATGGGTCTTCCAGCCCAGCTCGACCATCCCCCAATCAGCCTCATAGCGATCCATGGTGATCTTCATGCGGCCGCCGCCGGAGGCAATCTTATAGTCGCCGCCCAGCGAAGCCAGGTGCTTCTCCAGCTGATCCACGTAAATCAGCGCGCTGGTGGCCGGCACATCGCGGCCATCCAGCAGGATATGGACGCGCACGCGCTCAACGCCTTCTTTTTTTGCCTCGGTCAGCAGGGCCAACAGGTGGGCAATGTTTGAATGGACGTTGCCGTCAGACAGCAGGCCCAGGAAATGCAGCGTCTTTCCAGCCTTGGCGTTGTCAACCAGCATGTGCCAGGTCTCGGACTGGTAGATAGCACCAGTGGCAATCCGGTCGTTGACCAGCGCTGCGCCCTGCGCATAAATCTGACCGCAGCCAAGTGCATTGTGGCCCACCTCAGAGTTGCCCATGTCGTCATCAGACGGCAGGCCCACTGCGGTGCCGTGAGCCTTCAGCCAGGTGTGGGGGTATTCGGTGAGGAGCTTGTCCAGATTGGGCGTCTTCGCCAGCTTGACTGCATCGCCCGGGCCGCCGTCGCCGCGGCCAATGCCGTCCATAATCACAAGTGCAACAGGTTTCATGGTTCATCCTCCTATGTATTGTTCCCTGCGGCAGCCGCAGGAGCATGTTTTCGCCGTGGAAACGTCCGGTCGTCTGTCCGTATCGTTCCGCATGATGTATTGTACTGCAAAACTGCCAGCAAAACAAGATTCTTTTGTCTCCCGGAATAATTTTGTCGGGTTATACCCCGCGGAGCGGATTTCACGTCCCCGCAAAGGGATTCGATCTTGCAATTTGCTCCCAGCTATGATATGATATCGGCAATGCCGGTGTGATGGAATCGGTAGACGTGCTTGACTCAAAATCAAGTGCCGCAAGGCGTGCCGGTTCGAGTCCGGCCACCGGCACCAAAGCAATATAATCCGAACCAAATCTTCCCTGTGGGAGACGGGTTCGGATTATTTGTTTATTTCGACAGATACGAAAACACCTACTTTCCGAATGGCGTTATCAAGCGTCCCGAATCCAAACCGCGAGGACCGCGAAAGAAGAAAATCGGCAATTAGAAAAACAGGCAAGGCAGCCCCCATTATCGGTGAACTGCCTTGCCTGCTTCTATGTTATTCAGCGTCTTGCGGCGCGTT
>CACXCV010000148.1 GCA_902766215.1 Oscillospiraceae bacterium | reverse complement strand
GGTTCAGCCAATGAACATCGCATCGCCGAAGCTGAAGAAGCGATAGCGCTGCTCCACGGCAATCTTGTAGGCGTTGAGCACATGCTCCCGCCCGGCAAAGGCAGAGATCAGCATCAGCAGGGTGCTCTCCGGCAGGTGGAAGTTGGTAATCAGCGCATCCATGGCCTTAAAGCGGTAGCCGGGATAGATAAAGATGTCGGTCCAGCCGCTGCACGGCTGCACAGTCCCGTCCGCGGCGGCAAAGGACTCCAGCGTGCGGCAGGACGTGGTGCCCACGCAGACGACCCGGCCGCCGGCTTTGCGGGTTTCGTTGATGGCAGCGGCTGCTTCGTCGGAGATGATGCAGTATTCGCTGTGCATGTGGTGCTGGGTCACGTCGTCGACTTTCACCGGGCGGAAGGTACCCAGGCCCACGTGCAGCGTGATAAACGCCGTGCGCACGCCCTTGGCCCGCAGCGCATCCAGCAGCTCGGGCGTAAAGTGCAGGCCCGCCGTGGGCGCGGCGGCCGAGCCACGCTCGCGGGAATAGACCGTCTGATAGCGCTCCTGATCCTCCAGCGACTGCTTGATATACGGCGGCAGGGGCATTTTGCCCAGGTGCTCCAGAATCTCCAGGAAGATGCCCTCATAATGGAACTCCAGAATCTTGTTGCCGTCCTCCAGCGCCTCGGCCACGGTTGCCGTCAGCTCGCCGCTGCCAAAGGTGATCTCCGTCCCCGGCGGCGTCTTGCGTCCGGGCTTGGTCAGGCACTCCCATCGGTTGCTGCCCAGGTCGCGCAGCAGCAGCACCTCCACCGCGCCGCCGGTGGGCCGTGCGCCCATCAGCCGGGCCGGCAGCACGCGCGAATCGTTCAGCACCAGGCAGTCGCCCGGGTTCAGCAGCGACACGATGTCGTGAAAATGCAGGTGCTCCACCGCGCCGGTCACGGGGTCGAGATGCATCAGCCGCGATGCGTCGCGCTGCGCCAGCGGCGTCTGCGCAATCAGCTCCGGCGGAAGATCGTAGTAAAAATCGCTTGTTTTCAACTCAAAAGCCCCACTCTCATCCAATGCTTACGCCTTGATAATAGAATTTCAGAATGTCCTGGTAGGAATACCCCTGCAGGCCCATGGCATAGGCTCCATAGGCGCTCAGGCCCACATTGTGTCCCCACCCGGAGCCGTAAATCATATAATAGTCTGAGTCGTTGACAACCGTCCGGGTGGTCAGCTCCGGCGCCGGGTATTCGCCGCCTGTGCCGGCTCCCGCACCCAGAACCGCCGCACTGCCGGCGAGAACCTCGGTTCCGGCTGCCGTTACCGCATAGAGCTGCGGCACGGTTGTCGTGCTGCTGCCGTCATAGACCGCATATGGCCCGCCATAGGCTTCGGCTGCGCCGCCCGCGGCCGCCGCGCCGCCGGTCACATCGGTGACCGTCTGGCTGCTGTGCGGCGGGAGAATCACATAACGCCGCGAATAGAACTCGCCGCCGAAGAGCAGCGTGTCTTCATCCGTAAAGGTGTGCGTCCGGCCGCTCTGATCCGTAAAGGTCACAGCCGCCACGTTCCCCAGTTCGGTATATCCGGTTACGGCCACCGCTGTAATCCGTGTGCAGTCAAAGCCCCAGGCGTTTGCCAGCCGGGTCAGTTCGTCATAAGAAAGGGTGCGCTGCCAGTCCTTGGATCCAGTATTTACCTGCGCCTCAAAGGGGTCATAGCGGCCCTGCAGATAGGGAATGTCGGTGTGCCACGCCTCGGAAGCTGAGACCGTCGCTCCGCCGTTGGAGCTGTGATACACGGCAAGGATCGGTGCGCCCTGATAGAGGATCTGCTGCCCCGCCGTCTGCTGGCACAGCGAAACCAGCCGGTCCCAGGGGCTGTATTGATACACGCCGCGGTAGACCTGGCAGCAGGTGTCGTTGCACACGTCGAAGGTCTGATGCTTGCTGGCCGTGCTGACAAACGAGCGGATGCAGCACGAGGCAGCCTTCAGTGTTTCGTCCGGCCAGTTGGTCACAAACTCGCGGCTGAGCACCGAGGCCACATACTGCTCCAGCGGGACAATGCTGGCCACGTGCATGTTTCCCCCGCCGGGCCGGTCATAGCGAAAGCCGCCGTTGTACTGATAGCCCTTGAACCAGGTGCGCGTTTCGCCGCTGCCGCTGGGGACAATGCCCAGCGCCGTCTGCTCGTCCATGTCCAGCTCGAAGAGGATCCGGCCGGTCTGGGTGGCAACGACGGTCATGCCATAGTCGGTCTGCCCGGTTGCCGTGCAGTCGGAATAATACTGCGCGGCGTCCAGCGCCTCGCGATAGGTTTCATAGCTGCCGAAGCGCACGCGGTATTGCCCGTCGCACCAGGCAACAAAGCCGTCGGCATAGTTCTGCGCGGCCTGGGCGGCAGAGGCATAGTCGGAATAGGCATAGGCCAGCTCTGCGTGATAGGCCCCCACGGACACCCCGGAGCCGGACGGCGTTTCGGTATAGGAGCCGCCGGAAAGATACATGTTCCGGTCGATCAGCATCGAAATCTCGATTTCGTCCGTGCTTGCCAGCCAGACAAACTGCTTGCGGTCGCCACTGGCGTCCAGGTCATAGATGCCGATGTCATAGCCGCTGCCATATCCGCTGACATTCTGCAGGTTGGCAGACGGCAGGGCGTTTTTGACAAAATACAGCCCCACGCTTACCAACTGCGACGCTGCCGCGTCCGCCCGCATCGGGCCGATGGAGGTCACAGTCAGCAGCAGCGCCAGCAGGCATGCCGCTGCGCGGGTTAATCTGCGCAATAATATGTGTTTTTTCATAAAATCTCCTCGGAATATGTTCTGTCCTTCGACAGATGCGCGAAGTTGACAATCGACGGCTGCTGTGATAAACTGAACGCGGTATATTTATGACGCTAAAGCGGCAGAGCATGTTCTCCTGTTTCTCCGCCCATTATAGACTATTTTGCGTCTGTATTCAACCGTTTTCCGGCTAATTTCATTTTCCCTCCGACAGGGAGTTCCTGCTGTATGAGGACGAAAAGGAGCGTATGAGCATGAATCAATATAAAGTTGGCATCATCGGCGCCACCGGCATGGTGGGTCAACGGTTCATCACCCTGATGGACCAGCACCCGTGGTTTCAGACCGTGGTGCTGGCGGCCAGCGGCCGCAGCGCCAACCGGCCCTATCGCGAGGCGGTCGGGTCCCGCTGGGCCATGGAGCAGCCCATTCCCGCCTGGGCAGCCGACATGCCGGTGATGGACGCCGTGGCCGACTGCAAAACCATTGCGGGCATGGTTGATTTTGTCTTCTGTGCCGTCAACATGAAAAAAGACGAGATTCGCGCCCTGGAAGAGCAATATGCCAGGTTTGAGTGCCCGGTGGTTTCCAACAACAGCGCACACCGCAGCCTGCCGGATGTGCCGATGATCATCCCCGAGGTCAACCCGGAGCACCTGTGCGTCATCGAGTCGCAGAGAAAGCGCTTGGGCACCGCCCGCGGCTTTGTGGCGGTCAAATCCAACTGTTCAATCCAGAGCTATGTCCCCGCGCTGGCGCCGCTGCGTGAGCTGTTTGGTCTGAACCGCGTGCTGGCCTGTACTTATCAGGCCATTTCCGGCGCGGGCAAGACCTTTGCCACCTGGCCGGAGATGGTGGACAACCTGATCCCCTACATCGGCGGCGAGGAGGAAAAATCCGAGCAGGAGCCGATGAAGGTCTGGGGCACGGTGGAGGGCGGCCTGATCCGCAACGCCGAGCGGCCCCTGATCACC
>CACXCV010000147.1 GCA_902766215.1 Oscillospiraceae bacterium | reverse complement strand
CTCGAAGGTCTTCTCGAGAGCCTGGGTAAGGGCGTGACGCTTAAGGCCGAGGCCTGCTTTCCGAACCAAGGCTGAGCCATATCTACTCTCATCCCATCCTGATCGCCGCCACTGGAGGCGGCAATGCGTACTCGAGAATCTCAATATGGCGGGTAGCCAACCAACCCAATGCCAGAACTCCTCCAAAGCCGCTGGGTATGTCTGAACGCCCCCAAGGGACTGGGGACGAGGTACCGGCGGAGTTCCGTTCCGGAGCGATCTATAGACCCGGAAGAACGATCTTGCTCTTACCCCACATTTCCCAAGTAAGGCGCTGATTTCGCTGTCCTGACCATTATATTTCCTATATAAAACATGGTGTTGAAGGCTGCGAGGGGCGCGTTTCATGGATCACCCAGAGGGTGCGGGCTTGCAACGGGCAGATCGGGTGGATTTCGACCCTCGCGTGCGGCTGGAATTTCGCGGCACGCAGCTCAGTTCCGACGGCGGCCTTCTGGTGATGCGCGAGCTTGATGACGCGCTCGGGTTGTCCGATTTGGCGTCAGCGGCGCTGCGCGATACTCGCTCTGGCAAGAACACGGTCCATCGGCTCGACGGCCTGTTCCGGCAATCAGTCTTTGGGCGGCTGGCCGGATACGAGGATGTCAACGACGCCAACCGTCTCGCCTGCGATCCGGTCATGCGCCAAGTTGTCGGCGGCAGAGCGGTCGATGCACAAGCGGCCTCGGCATCGCAGATGGGACGGTTCGAGACCGAGACGCTGGCTCTGGCCGGGAACCGTGCCGCGCTGGCCGACCTGAACGGGCAATGGATCGACCGGTTCCATGACCGTAACGGGCTGAAGTACATCGTTCTGGACATGGACAGCTCGGTCAGCCCGACCCATGGCGACCAGGAAGGGTCCGCCTGGAATGGCCATTTCGACTGTAGCTGCTATCACCCCAACTTTCTGTTCAACCAGTTCGGGATGCTGGAACGCTGCGCCCTGCGCCATGGCAACGTCCACAGCGCCGATGGCTGGCGTGATGTTCTCGACCCCGTCATTGCGCGCTACGCGGAGCGCGACCTTGGTGGCAGGTTCTTCCGGGCCGATGCTGCCTACGCGATCCCGGCGATCTATGAGCGATTGGAAGAAGCGCGGTTCTTCTACGCCATCCGGCTGCCCGCAAACGCGGTCCTCAAGGACAAGATCGCGCATCGGCTAACGCGCCCTGTCGGGCGGCCGTCACTGACCAAGGTCAAGCGGTTCTTCGAGGAATTCGAGTATCAGGCGGCGTCCTGGGACAAGGAACGCCGGGTGATCGCCAAGATCGAATGGCATCCGGGCGAACTGTTCCCGCGTGTCGGCTTCATCGTCACCAACCTGCCGATGGAGCCGGACTGGGTGGTGCGGTTCTACAACCAGCGCGGCACCGCCGAGCAGCACATCAAAGAGGGCAAGTACGCCTTTCGCTGGACGCGGCTGTCGTGCCGGAAGTTCCGCGACAATGAGGTGCGGCTGCAACTGCACGCCCTGGCGTACAACCTGGCCACCTTCTTGCGCTGCATCGAGCTGCCCGAGGCCATGGCCGACTGGTCGTTGACCAGCCTGCAACTGAAGCTGATCAAGATCGGGGCACGTGTGGTCCGTCACGCCCGCACCATCACCTTCCAGCTGGCCGAGGTCGCTGTCACCGGCACGATGGTACGCGCCATCCTCGCCGCTATCCGCCGATTGCGAGCGCCACCGCTATGCGCATGATCGCGATCCACGCTCAAACTGAACGAAAGCGGCTGGACAGATCTGTCCGCTGCGCTGAAAAACGCCGCCCCTGGGCAAGGAAACAGCGGCTTCGCGGTCTGATCCGTCCAGATCCAGCAGTCTGCGCGACCGCAGGTGCCGCTTGCGGCAGAAAATCCTTGTCTAGCGCTCGGATACAGGCGATCTTCACCTCAAACGACACGCCACTTGGGGAATGCAGGATCAGGGACACGACGCCCTCCCGCGCCTATGTCGGGACATATTCGGTGTATTCCGAGTATGCTCAGTCAGCGGCGATTGTCGGGTGCTGAACTTGCCCAATCGGGCAATGAAAAAGGAACGTGGGAAATGTCAAGAAACGCGATTTTGTTGGCCTCGGTGTGCGGCGCACTTGCATTTCCCGCCTCCGCCAACGATGCGGCCGGCATCGACGTGCTGATGGAGCTCTGCACCCCCATCGCAGCAACGGGCGAGTCTCTGCGAGCCGGCTTGAACGATGCGGGTTGGACAATGCTTGAGAAGGCCGATGCGGGGCAGGCCATCGCGTCTCTTGTCGCATCGCAAATGTGGTTCATGGAAAGCGCCGCATCGATAGATCAGCAGCTTGCCCTGACCAAGGAATACGTAGACGCGTTCTACGCCTCATACGGCAGCGATTTCATCGGCCCGATCTTCACCATGGGCGAGCAGGTTGCCATGGTTCTGGCATCGGATGGCAATATTTCGTGCATCTGGGCGGGGCCTGAAGACCCGGCGCTGATGGCCCGCATTGATGCGGTTGGCGGTTTCCCGGACGCCGAAGGCACCGTGACCGCTGCCCGAACGCAATTGGTCGAAGTCGGAGGCCTGGACCACCGGCGCGTCGAAACCTACGCTTTTATCGAGGCATCTGACCGTGGAGGGCCACTGCCCTATGCCGCCCGTCTGGACCGGTCGCCAGTCCAGCAAGTCGACACGCCATGAGCTGAGCTACTCCCAACCGCTGGACAGGATCTGGCGTGAATTAGAGCGCGTTGCGTTCAATCGCACTCATACCCTGAGGCCCTGAAGAAGTTTGCGCATTCCTCTGCGGTAACGAGTTCACAGACCTGTCCGACTGTCTTCCAGAGCTCGTCATAGATGCGGGCCACGGCTTTGCGGATCAGGATCTTGAGCCTTGAAAACGCCATTTGAATCGAGTTCAGGTCGGGGCTGTAAGGCGACAGGAACCAGGCACCGGTGCTGCGCAGGGCGTCGGCCGCTGTCGCGCTTTTGTGGCTGGAGAGACTGTCGAGGATGATGACACGGGGATCCTTCAGCAGATTCCCCACGTTTTATTCCCACGCGGGCGGAACCCCATCAAACCATGAAATTCGTAAAGGTGTTATCGACGCCATTAAATCATCGGCATCCGAGCAGAAAATGGAACGTATTCAGTTT
>CACXCV010000146.1 GCA_902766215.1 Oscillospiraceae bacterium | reverse complement strand
GCTGTGCTTCGGCGCGCTGCTGCTGATGGCGGCGGTGGGCCTGGGGTGCAGCGTGGTAGCGCAGTTTTTTGCGGCCAAGGCCAGCATCGGCTTTGCCGCGGCGCTGCGGCAGGCGCTGTTTGACCATGTCCAGTCGCTGTCATTCACCGAGCTGGACACCCTGGGCAGCGACACGCTGATCACCCGGCTGACCGACGACGTCAACCAGGTGCAGAACGGGCTGAACCTGGGACTGCGGCTGCTGCTGCGCAGCCCGTTTATTGTGCTGGGCTCGATGGTCATGGCCTTTGCGATCGATGTGCGCTGTGCGCTGGTGTTTGCCGTAACCATCCCCGTGCTGTTTGCGGTGACCTTTGCCATCATGCTGGTCAGCATCCCGCTCTTTGGCCGCGTGCAGGCCGGGCTGGACGGGGTCACGGCGCAGACGCGCGAAAACCTGACCGGTGTGCGTGTGATCCGCGCCTTCTGCCGCGAGGAGCAGTCGGTGACCGAGTTTGAGCAGAGCAGCCGGGCGCTGACGCGGCTGAACCTGTTTGTGGGCCGGCTTTCCGCGCTGCTCAACCCGCTGACCTATGCCCTGATCAACATCGCCACCGTGGTGCTCATCCGCCAGGCGGCCATCCGGGTCAACCTGGGCGCACTGCCTCAGGGGCAGGTCGTGGCGCTGTACAATTACATGCTGCAAATTATTGTGGAGCTGATCAAGCTGGCCTCGCTGATCATCACGCTGAACAAGTCGATGGCCTGCGCCCGCCGCGCGGCGAGTGTGCTGCAGGTGCAGCCCAGCATGCACTATCCTGCGCAGGAGCAGCCGCAGCAGGCGGCGGCCGGCGCGCCGGCAGTGGAATTCCGCCATGTCAGCTTTACCTATCAGGGCGCGGGCGCGCCCAGCCTGACAGACGTCAGCTTTGCGGCCATGCCCGGGCAGACGGTGGGCGTGATCGGCGGCACCGGCAGCGGCAAATCCACGCTGGTCAGCCTGATTGCGCGCTTTTACGACGCCACGGCCGGGCAGGTACTGCTGGGCGGGCAGGACGTCACGGAGCTGCCGCGGCAGGCGCTGTGCCGAAAGGTCGGCGTGGTGCCGCAGAAGGCGGTGCTCTTTCAGGGCAGCATCCGCGACAACCTGAAGTGGGGCGACGAATCGGCGGACGACGCAGCCCTCTGGCAGGCGCTCACGCTGGCGCAGGCCCGCGAGGTGGTGGAGGGAAAGCCCGGCGGCCTGGACTTCTGGGTGGAGCAGAACGGGCGCAACCTCTCCGGCGGTCAGCGGCAGCGGCTAACCATCGCCCGCGCGCTGGTCAAGCAGCCGGAGATCCTGATCCTGGACGACAGCTCCAGCGCGCTGGACTTTGCCACCGACGCGGCGCTACGGCGCGCGATCCGCAGCCTCAGCGGCCGCACCACGGCGTTTCTGGTGTCGCAGCGGATTGCCTGTGTGCGCCAGGCGGATCAGATTCTGGTGCTGGACAACGGCGTACTGGCCGGCGCCGGCACGCATGATGCGCTGATGGCGGGCTGCGAGGTCTACCGGGAGATTTACTATTCCCAGTTCCCGGAGGAACGCCCGGCGGCAGAGAGGGGGGCAGGCGCATGAAACGGAAGCAACGCCTTGCAGGCGGAAAAGAGACGCTGAAAAAGCTGCTCCCCCTGGTGGGGAAATACTGGCCCGCGTTGCTGCTCAGCACCCTGCTGGCGGCGGGTGCGGTGGTGCTGCAGCTGTATATCCCGGTGCTTTTTGGCGAGGCCATCGACCAGATCGTCGCGGCAGGACAGGTGAATTTTGCGCAGATGGGCGAGTATCTCGGCTGGATTCTGGTGCTGATTGCGGCCGCGTCTCTGTGTACCTGGGGCATGAGCCTGCTGAACAACCGCATGACGTATTCTATTGTGCATGACATCCGCTGCCGGGCCATCCGGCATTTGCAGGCGCTGCCGCTGTCTTATCTGGACGGGCACAGCACCGGCGACATTGTCAGCCGCATCATTGCCGACACCACCACGCTTTCCGACGGACTGCTGCTGGGCTTCAGCCAGCTGTTTTCAGGCGTGCTGACGGTGGTGGTGACCCTGATTTTCATGTTTTCCAAAAATGTCAGCGTGTCGCTGCTGGTGGTGCTGCTCACGCCGCTGAGCTTTCTGGTGGCGCGGTTTATTTCCACGCGGTCCTATCGCCTGTTCCGCCAGCAGAGCGAGATCCGCGGCCGCCAGACGGCGCTGATCGACGAAATGGTGGGCAGCGAAAAGGTGGTCAAGGCCTTTGGCTATGAAGAGCGTGCCTCGGCCCGCTTTGCGCAGATCAACCGCGAGCTGCAGCAGTGTAGCCAGCAGGCAGTGTTCTACAGCAGCCTGACCAACCCCAGCACCCGCTTTGTCAACAGCGTGATCTATGCCGGCGTAGCCCTGCTGGGCACGCTGCTGATCCCCGGCGGCAGCCTGACAGTGGGCGGCCTGGCGGTGCTGCTGTCCTATGCCAACCAGTATATGAAGCCCTTTAACGACATCAGCTCCGTGGTGACCGAACTGCAGAACGCGCTGGCCTGTGCCGGGCGCATCTTTGACCTGCTGGAGCAGCCGGAGCAGAGCCCCGACGCGGCGGGCCGGCTGGACCAGGTGCGCGGCGAGGTGGAGCTGCGCGACGTATCGTTTGCCTATGACCCCAGTCGCCCGCTGATCGAGCATTTCAGCCTGCGGGTGCAGCCGGGCACGCGCGTGGCAATTGTCGGCCCCACCGGCTGCGGCAAGACCACGCTGATCAACCTGCTCATGCGGTTTTATGAGGTCAACAGCGGCAGCATTGCCGTGGATGGGCACGAAATCGACGCGCTCTCGCGCCATGCGCTGCGCAGCCGCTTTGGCATGGTGCTGCAGGACACCTGGATCAAGCACGGCACCGTGCGCGACAACATCTGCTTCGGCCGGCCGGACGCACCGGAGGACGAAGTGATCCGCGCGGCCCAGGCGGCGCACAGCTGGGAGTTTATCCAGCGGCTGCCCAAGGGGCTGGACACTGTGCTGACGGAGGAGAGCATCAGTCAGGGGCAGAAGCAGCTGCTGTGCATCACCCGCGTGATGCTCTGCCGGCCCTCCATGCTGATCCTTGACGAGGCGACCTCCAGCATTGATACGCGCACCGAGCTGCAGGTGCAGCACGCCTTTGACACGCTGATGCAGGGCCGTACCAGCTTTGTGGTGGCGCACCGGCTGTCCACTGTGCGCGACGCCTCGCTGATTCTGGTCATGCGCGACGGAAAAATCGTCGAGCAGGGCCGCCATGACGAGCTGCTGGCCCGCAGCGGCTTCTACAGCCGGCTGTACAACAGCCAGTTCCAGCCATCCTGACGCAGACACACACATATTGCCTTTGCTCTGGAAGAGCACGCCATGAAGTTTCACGGGCCGGTTCGCTTGCCCCGGCGTGCTCTTCTTTTTTTCAGCGTCAGAAACGCGGATAGGCAAACGGATACAATTTGTCTGAAAAGCGGACAGTGAATGGGAATATGACCCTTGCGTTTTTCGCTAAGATTCTGTATAGTATTTGCCAGAAGGCGGAGCAGACGATTCGACTGTTCTGTGTCTTGGCAGAGAAGGAAAGGAGCAAACCGGATGAAGAAGATTGACCGGACCGTGCTGACCGAAACGGGATATATCGCCCTGTCGGTTCTGATTCTCAGCGCGCTGATGCAGGCGGTGTTTCTGGCCGTCGGCGCGTGGGACGGTGCTGTGCTGCTGGGCAACCTGCTGGGCGGCACTGCGGCAATTGCCAACTTTTTCCTGATGGGACTGACCGTGCAGGCGGCGACAGCAAAAGATGAAAAGGGCGCCAAGGCGGCGATGCGCTCGTCGCAGAGCCTGCGCACGGTGTTCCTTTTTGCGGCTGCGGCGCTGGGCGTGCTGCTGCCTTGCTTTGACACCATTGCCTCGCTGCTGCCGCTGTTCTTTCCGCGGATCGCCATTGCCTTCCGGCCGCTGGTCGGGAGGAAGAAAGCGGAGAACAGGGCGCAGCCCGATATAGAGAGAAAGGAGTGAGTCAATGAAAACCAATACCCGGGGATTCCGGGTGGCAGACGGACTGCTGTTGCTGCTGGTCCTCCTGCCGCTGGTCTGCGGCATGGTGCTGAAGGTGCTCTTCACCCCTGCGTCCAGCGATATCGAAATTGCCGGCGCGCTGATTTATTTCACCATCCCGCTGCCGTATGGCGGCCTGCCGATTACCGAGTCGCAGGTCAATTCGTGGCTGGTGATTCTGTCCGTGTTCTGGCTGTGCCTGTATCTGTGCCATGGAATCACGGCGCAGGGCGGCACGAAGCGGCAGCTGCTGTGCGAATGGATTGTGGAAAAGACACAAGATATGGTGACCAGCAACATGGGGCAGACCTTTCTCGGCTTTGCCCCGTTTGTAGCGGCGGTGATGGCGCTCTCGGCGTTTTCCAGCCTGCTGTCCCTGCTGGGACTCTACCCGCCGACGTCCGACCTGAATATTGTGGCAGGATGGGCGCTGCTGGTGTTTTTCCTCATCACGCATTATAAGCTCAAGTGCGGCCCGATGCACTATCTCAAGAGCTTTGCCGAGCCTGCGCCGCTGCTGATGCCGCTGAACGTCATCAGCGAATTTGCAACCCCGGTTTCCATGGCCTTCCGTCACTATGGCAACGTGCTCTCCGGATCGGTCATCTCCGTGTTGGTGGCGGCAGGGCTGGCGGGTCTGTCCCGGCTGCTGCTGGGCTGGCTGCCCGGCGTGCTGGGCGAGATCCCGTTTTTGCAGATTGGCCTTCCGGCCATCCTGTCGGTGTATTTTGATGTGTTCAGCGGCATGCTGCAGGCCTTTATCTTTGCCATGCTGACCATGCTGTATATCGCCGGCGGCTTCCCCGCGGAGCTGTATGCCAAGCGGCAGGAGAAAAAGGCTGCCCGGCGGACAAAAAGCAATGCGTAACTACTACAAACAAAATACAGGAGGATATTGAAAATGATTGAGCTTGCAATTGGTATTATTCTGGGCTGCTGCGCCCTGGGTGCCGGCGTGGCCATGATCGCCGGTATCGGCCCTGGTATCGGCGAAGGCAATGCGGTGGCAAAGGCCTGCGAGGCCATCGGCCGCCAGCCGGAATGCAAGTCCGAGGTTACGACCACGATGCTGATGGGCTGCGCTGTTGCTGAGACGACGGGTCTGTATGCCCTGGTTATCGCCATTCTGCTGATCTTTGTGGCGCCCGGCCGTCTGGTCGACCTGCTGATGAACACCATCGGCTGAGGGAGAGACGTTTATGCAGAGCCTGGACGTCATATCCATTAATCTGTGGCAGATCCTTATTTCACTGTGCAATCTTTTGATCCTGTATCTGATCCTCAAGCACTTTTTGTACAAGCCGGTGCAGCGTGCCATGGCCCAGCGCAAGGCGGCGCTGGAGGCACAGTATGCCGCAGCAGAAGAGGCCGAGCGCACTGCCGGCGAGACCCGCCGCCAGTGGGAGGATAAGATGGCTGCGGCCCAGAGCGAGGCCGACCAGATTCTTCAGACTGCGCAGGCCCGGGCCCAGCGCCGCGGCAGCCAGATCGAGGCCGAGGCCAAGGAGCGCGCTGAGAGCATGGTGCGTCAGGCGCAGGCCCAGGCTGAGCTGGAGCAGAAAAAGGCTCAGGCCGGCATCCGGCATGAGATCGTCGATGTTTCGGCCCTGCTGGCCGGCAAGCTGCTGCGCCGGGAGATCAAGCCGGAGGATCACCGCGAGCTGATCGACTCGGTCATCTCCGAGATAGGTGAGTCCGATGGCTGAGGTCAGCAGAGAGTACGCCGCCGCTCTGTTTGAGCTGGCGAAGGAATCCGGCAGGGAAAAGGCGTTTCTCGACGCCTTGCAGGGGATTCAGGCACAGCTGGACGCGCAGCCGGAGTATTATGCGCTGCTGTCCTCGCCCAACCTGAGTATCCGCCAGCGGCAGGAACTGCTGGAGCAGGCCTTCGCGGACGTGCCGGAATATGTGCTGTCGTTTACAGAACTGCTCTGTGAAAAGGGGCACATCCAGCAGCTTGATGCGTGCCTGCAGGAGTATGAGATGCTTTACCGTGCGCAGAGCAAGATTTCCACGGCCCGTGTGGTCAGCGCCGTAGCGCTGACCGACGAAGAAAAGCATACCCTGGTGGCCCGGCTGGAAAAGATCAGCGGCCACACGGTAGTGGCGCAGTATGACATTGACGAGGGCATTCTCGGCGGCATTGTCGTTCATATGGACGACACGGTCATCGACGGCAGCCTTCGCCGCAAATTGAAAGAAATAGAGGGGGCAATTGATCGATGAGCACGAATCCTGAGGAAATCAGCAGCATCATCAAAGAACAGATTCGCGCCTACCGGTCCCGCACGCAAACGGCGGAGACGGGCACCGTTGTCCTGGTGGGCGACGGAATTGCCAGAGTATACGGCCTGCGCAGCTGCATGGCCAGCGAGCTGCTGGAGTTTGAGGACGGCAGCTATGGCATGGCGCAGAATCTCGAGGATGAAAGCGTGTCCGTGGCTGTGTTGTCGGACAACAGCGACATCCGCGAGGGCACGCAGG
>CACXCV010000145.1 GCA_902766215.1 Oscillospiraceae bacterium | reverse complement strand
TTCCGGAAAAAGGGGCCGTCTGCGCCATATTAGACGGAGCAGCCGCTGCCGGCGGGTGTTCGCGCGGCGCGCAGGTTATACGCCTTCGGCTTCCGATTGGTTTCACTTGTTGGTCTTATTTACCGTATTTTTCCAGTGATGTTTTCAGTGCCCGCGCAACCTCTGTTACAATGCGCAGCTGCTGGGCCGTACATTCATCCAGAAGCTGCGTCAACTCATCACCCAGTTCCCTCCGCTCCGGCTTTGCCGCGCACAGCAGGTCGTCTGTCCGCACTTCCAGCGTCTGCGCAATATCCAGAAACACCGGCAGGCTGAGCTTGGTGTTGCCTGTTTCGATGTGGCTCATGTGCGTCACCGAGATGTTAATCCGTTCAGCCAACTGTTCCTGCGACATTCCGCAGGCCTTGCGGTACTTGCGAATCTGCTGTCCAATCTGATAATAATCCACGCTAATCACCCATTCAGTTAATTTCAGCTTGAATCTTATAGGCAGTTGTGTTATCATAGAATAAACTGTATGGGCTTTTTTATGCTTATACAGTTTAATTTTAGATAAAAGTCAGAAAGGATGTAAGCACATGAGCAACACAAAAAAACGGATTTGGTTGGGAGTCCTAATCATCCTTGCCGCCATCCTGCTCATTGGATTCGTCTCAGATTCCAACGGGCAGGACGACCAACGCAGCGGGGAAAATCGCCGCGTACAGCCAGCCGCCAGCAGTTCCGCCGCAGACAGCAGTACTGTTTCTTCTTCCCGTTCTGTCTTCGATGGCGATTGCGGCGTGGCCGTCTCGGCCGAAATGGGTGAAACCATCATCGGTCTTCCGGAGCTGACCATTTCCATTACTAACACCACAAGCAAAACCATTTCCGCCATTCAGTTTTACGCCGTACCGCTGGATGTATATGGCGAAGAAATCTCGGGCTGGACCGCCCAAAACAGGCTGTACACAGATACGGCGATTGAGGCCGGCGCATCCACTTCAATCTCATACCAGTTGATTGAGGACAGTGTGAAAACCGTGCGGCTGTACATCTACAGCGTCTTTTTTTCCGATGGCACAGAGTGGGGCAACAGAGAAGCAACCAAATCAACTATTTTAAAACAGGGAATGCTGGTTGACGTGTCCGGCCAATCGTGACGTGGTACCTGCTGCCGTGTCCATCCAATTCAAAAAGCTCTAAGCTCTTTTTTGTTTTTTTATTTTCGGAATATTCACAATAATTTTACAAATCTTGCTTGATTCTTTTTCTATCTGGATATACTCTGTAAGTAGCAGAACATTGTGCTGATCACAGTGCTTTCTGTCAGATGAACAAGGAGGCTGAAAAGAATGGAAAAAATCAAAGTAGTTCAGTATGGCTGCGGTAAGATGAGCAAGTATATTCTTCGTTACCTGCACGAGCATGGCGCGCAGATTGTCGGTGCCATCGACGTCAACCCCGCAGTTGTCGGACAGGACGTCGGCGACTTTGCCGGTCTTGGCTTTAAAACAGGCGTGATGATCTCCAACGACGCAGACAAGGTGCTGGATTCGTGCGATGCGGATGTGGCAATCGTCACGCTGTTCAGCTTCATTGGCGACATCTA
The DNA here is from genome assembly GCA_902766215.1 of Oscillospiraceae bacterium. Taxonomy (GTDB): domain Bacteria; phylum Bacillota; class Clostridia; order Oscillospirales; family Oscillospiraceae; genus RUG11142. Next base: position 8,123 of record CACXCV010000145.1, on the reverse strand, counting down.
TGAGCATGTGGAAAAGTGCGTTGCCCGCGGCATCAACGTCATCACCACCTGCGAAGAGGCCATTTACCCCTGGACCACCTCGGCCGCCCAGATCAACCGGCTGGACGCGCTGGCCAAGGAGACCGGCTGCACCATCACCGGCAGCGGCATGCAGGATATTTTCTGGATCAACATGGTTGCCCTCGTCGCCGGCGGCTGCAACAAGATCACCAAGATCCAGGGCGCCTACAGCTACAATGTCGATGAATATGGCCTGGCTCTGGCCAACGCCCACGGCTGCGACCTGACGCCCGAGGAGTTTGAGCAGAAGATTGCCCATCCCGATGCCTTTGAGCCGTCGTATGCCTGGAACGCCAGCGAGGCCATCTGCAGCAAGCTGGGCCTGACCATCCGTTCCATCTCGCAGAAGCATGTGCCATATATCATCGACCATGATATCTATTCCTCCACCCTGGGCAAGACCATCGAGGCCGGCCGCTGCATCGGCATGTCCGCCGTGGTCACCATCGAAACCATGCAGGGCATTACCATCGAGGAAGAAACCATCGGCAAGGTCTATGGTCCCGATGACGGCGATATGTGCGACTGGAAGATCAGCGGCGAGCCGGACACCGAGTTCCACGTGGTCAAGCCTGCTACCGTCGAGCACACCTGCGCCACCATCGTCAACCGCCTGCCCAGCCTGCTGACGGCCCCCGCCGGCTATGTCACCGCCGACCAGCTGGACGAAATCGGATATCTGACCTATCCCATGGAGTACTATTGCTGAATTCCCGCGTTCTTCAATCAACAAGAAATAACCAATTGAAGCCCCTGCGCCCTTTGGGCGCAGAGGCTTTTGTTATGCCCGGCCAGCACAGACCGCCGGCTGCACGTGGTGCGCACAGCCGGCGGCGTCTCTCGTCTGTTTTTTTGCCGAAACGTTCTTCAGCGCTTCCAGCTTTTCAATCTCGTTCATGATGATTCCTCCTGATAAAGTTTGATTTTCGGCCGCCCTGCTTTGTTTTCTTCCGTTCGGCCGTTCTGTCTATATATACACGGGGCAGATGCAAACGTTACGAACGGAATGAAAAAAATCAATTGTTCCAGTTGGTATTTTTCATCGTGACGCTCTGCGACGGATACTTCTCATCCTGATAGAAATAGTATTTGATCTTCACGGTGTAATCCTCGTCCTCATAGGTATAGCTGACCGAGCTGCCGCCCTCCAGTTTTTTAAAGGACGGGCACATGGCCTCCACATCTGCCGGGCTGGAGGTGAGCATCAGCCACCCCGGCAGCGTGACATAGCCGGCGGGCGCTTCCTCGATTTCTCTGGTGCTCAGCTCCACCTCATACACGGCGCAGTTGGTGCTGTAGGTCTCCAGATCGTCAAAGTTATACAGGCCCACGTCGATGCTGTAATCGCCCTTGACCAGCGTCATGCCGTAGGCGTTGTAATTGCCGCCGCCAAGCTTGCCCGCGCTGTCGCGCTGAATCGTCCATCCGGCGTCGGTAAACTCGGACACCGGGCACGGCAGGCTGTAGATCTTGCCGTCCAGCTGGAACTGCGTCTGCGTCACATCGGCGCTCAGGCTGTCCGGCGCCTGATAACGGTCAAGATACTCCGGCCGCACCTGCGAGGTCACCGTCGCGTCATCCGGCATGGTGACAAAGTTGCGCAGGGAAATGCTGCTGTACGTGGTGCTGCTCGTATTGAAATAGAACGTGACACGGTTGTAATCACCGAATTCGTATTCAACACTGGTCGCGCCGGTGTAGGACGACGTCCGGTCGGCCGGGCCAAAGGCCTCTGTCACCTCATCCTGGGTAGCCGTGCAGTCAATCCCCTTGGCAATTGAGAAGTCCATGTTGTCCTTTGTCTCGATTGTCAGGCCGCCGATATAGCAGTCGCGTATCCGCTTGACGTTGCCGCTCATGTTGATCAGCTCGGCTGTAATCTGTACGCTGCCATTGGTCAGGGTATAGCCGAAGATCATGGACAACGAGGCCGCGCCGCACTCGGTCGCCTCCATCTGGTAAACCGTCGGCGTTTTTACATAGTTGCCCACCGTCAATTCCCCCAGAGTTCCCCAAGCCAGGAAAACAGCTTTGTAATCGGCGCGATCTCTTCGGTGATCACCCTGGCCGTAATCAGCGAGCCGTTTGTCACCGCCAGCCGCTTACCCCGGTCGTTGGACCAGCGATAGCCGTTCTGCGACGAGGGGTCGGCCAGCAGCTCGCAGGTAAGCGCAACCACGGGGCCGTCCTGCATAAAGGCGGCGGCCACGTTGTTATCCGTTCCCACAACATACCCCATGCCGGTCACGGAGGCGGCATGGGAGTCCATATTGATGACCCGCGCCTCCATGTGGCCGCTGGACTGGCTGTCCGCCGCGTTCAGGTAGACATAGACGCGCATCCCCTCCGAGAGCTTCTGCGCCTGGGCCAGCGGGACATAGCAGACCGCCGCCTGCCCGGCCTCTGTCATCGGCGACAGGCGCAGCACATCGCCGCCCGGCATCAGCGCCGCTCCCGGCTCGGCCAGCACATTGCTGACCACGCCGGTCTGGTCCGACACAAGCTTGGCCGCGGTTCCGTCCGCCTTTTCATATTGGAGCACCGGCTTTCCCGGCGCAATCGCATCGCCGGGGCGCACCAGCACTGCCGTTACCGTGCCGGGGCTGTCGGCATACACGGCGTTGGTGCTCACCGCGGGGACTATCATCCCCTGCACCGTAACCGTCATGGGGATGGTGCCAAGCACGGACCAGATCACCGCCGCCGCGATCATCAGCGTGATCCCAATCAGCGCCTACCATGACAGCGGCGAGCTGATCACCAGCACCTTGTCCAGCTGCTCGGGGGAGGAAATACGCTCCAGCGCGGCCTTTCGGTATAACTGCGCCATGGTTATCCCTCCCTGTGAAAGCAGCGGCACTGCTCTTCCATCTTTCTCAGCGCCCGGGACAAAAGCACCCGCACGTTGCCCTCGGACAGGCCCAGGCTGTCGGCAATCTCCGCCGTGCTCTTCTGCCCGAAATAGCGCTGCACGACAATGGCCCGCTGCCGCTCCGGGAGCATCTGCAGCGCCCCGGCCAGCATGTCGCGCAGCTGCTGCAGGTAGACCGCCTGCTCTATCTCCGGCGCGTCGTCTGCCAGCACCGGCGCCAGTTCTTCCAGATCGACGGCTTCCTTCCGATCGCGATAATAGTTTTTAATCCGGCTGTTTACGACAAGGTACAGCCACGTGATCAGCGCGCCTTTTCCCGGGTCATAGTCCGCATACCGGCGATAGCAATATACAAACGCATCCTCGGTCTGATCCTCGGCATCATGCGCGTTTCCAATTTTTGTGTGCATATGGGCGCAGACAGAGCGAAAATAGGTCTGATGCACCTGGTCAAAGGGGGGCTTTTCGCGCTCCAGCGGCTTGTTGGTTTCCATATGCAGCAGCTTCATATGTATGTCTCCTCATCCAGTCCATCGGGCTCCACCGCGTACAAAAAATTTGCGGTTTTTTTACAGTTATTATACGCTTTGCACAGAACTACCATCAAGGACAAACCGGTCCGGAGCAAAATATATTCACGCTTTCTTAACACAATGCATCCGCGCACTTTTTCTTTCAAAAAAATTTTCCGTTTTGCTGTAACATTTTTCTCTCTCGCGTGTATACACAGGCAAAAGGCTCTGACCGGAGGTATCCCGGAAGGTGCCCTGCACCGCGCGGGCACGCCGGCCCCGCGCCGGGCAAGCACGAGGCAAAATTTTCGCTCCCGCTTGACAGGTAACCGTCCCGCGCCGCCGCACGGCATGGCGATCCGCACATCGCCGCGCCGAACGCAAAAAGCAGGCGGGTTCCGTTCATACGGAACCCGCCTGCTTTTTTATCAAGCGAATGCTTTGTGCGTGGGGCAGCGCCGCCCGTGCCCGCATCAGCCTGGGCGAAGCCTGCGCGCCGAAGGAAATCACCGCAAAGCCAATCTGCATCAACGAGGACATGGAAAGCGTGTTGAAGCAGCCTGGATCGTACCGGCTGCCGCAACGGCAGCCGACATGGGTTATCCTTCCTTACAGCGCCGTGCCCTTCTTCGGCACGAAAAACCCGCTCATGTCGGTCTGCTCCAGTTCCAGCAGCTTTACCTTTTTGTCCATTCCCCCGGCGTACCCGGTCAGGCTGCCGTTTGTGCCCACCACCCGGTGGCAGGGAATGATAATGGAAATTTCGTTGTGCCCTACCGCGCCGCCGACAGCCTGCGCGGACATCCGGGGACGCCCCGTCTTTGCGGCAAGCTGCCTTGCAATCTCGCCGTAGGTCATGGTTTTTCCATAGGAAATCTGTAAAAGGATCTCCCACACCGACTGCCGAAATGCCGAGCCGACGGGGTGCAGCGGCGGCAGAAAGTCCGGCTTATGTCCTGCAAAATACATGTCCAGCCAGCGCCCGGCTTCCGCAAGAGCGGGCGTGTTCTGCTCGATACGCTCTGCGGGCAGGCCGTGGGCAAAGTATTTCTGCCCGTCGAACCAAAGGCCTCTCAGACCGATCTCATCCGCCGCCAGTAAAATGCTGCCCAGCGGAGAATCGTAATGCTGAATGAATATCATGATCTGCACCTCAAAATATGTATTGGAATCCTGCGTGTGCCGCTTCACCTCGTGAGATAACCGCACAAGCGGAGCTCTCTGCAACACTTTCGTAACTTTTATATGCTATCACAGAATCGCACGAACGTCAATCCCATGCTGGGCCTGTTCAGCGGACCGACTATGCGTCCCGTTCTCTGGCCGACAGGATGGTTGCCGGGCAAGGCGACGGGCGGCTGTGCGAGTTCGTCGCGGATGGCTTTCCGGCAGGGACGCGAGGCATCGCCATGGATCTGTTTCCTGCGGTGAAAAGAGAACAGCGCAGCGTCAAGGCGAAAAGCCTGTCCGCTGCGCTGTCCGATGTTCGCTGATGGGGTCAAGTCAGCGGCCTTTGCTGTTCAGCCGCCTGTCAGCCGGTCACTTCCTGCTGCGCCAGAGGAAGGTCACAATCTGCGCTCTGGTGCAATCCGCATCGGGGCTGAATGTTGTGTCGGCGGTGCCCCTGGTGATGCCCTCATTGACCGCCCACAGCACCGCGTCGGCATAGTAGGCGGCAGACTGCACATCGGTAAAGGGATTGACGGTACCGCTTGCCGGGGACTTCACCGAGCGCCACAGGAACGTGACAATCTGGGCGCGGGTGCAGATGCCGTCCGGGGAGAAGCGGGTGTCGCCGGTTCCCTGCGTAATGCCGTTCTCCACCGCCCAATCCACAGCGTCCTCATAATAGCTGCCGGCAGCAACATCCGCAAACACGCCGGTCTGAGGATTGCCGTTGGCCTTCATAAAGATGACCTCGATGGTATGGGTTCTTCTGACATTCTCGAAGGTGTAGGATTCCACCGCGCCGATGCTCCTGCCGTCGATCTTGACATCGAAAACAGCGCAGCCCTGATCCGGGGTAATGGTAAATGTCTGATCTCTGCCCTCACGAACGCTGACATTGCCGGAGGGCGAGATGGAGCCGCCAGCCCCGGCCGTCGCCTTGATGGTGCAGTAGCTGTCGTACCAACCGCCGCCGGACACATGGTACAGCTCGACGGAGCCGGTCAGCGCCGTGTAGTTGGTATCAGCGGGCGTAAAGCGCCACTTGTAGGTCACGTTGGCCTCCACCCTGGTGTCATCGGGCAGGGTATTGCCCTTGACATCCACCCATTCCAGCTTGCCGTCATGGGGCTTCAGGGTGCTGCCATCGGCGGTCAGCGCCGCATCCTTCAGCGTCCTGCCGCTGGTGGTGATGGCGGTGTACCTGGGCTCGCCGGTGGGCGTGGCCGGTTTGATCATGAGCACGAAGGGCGCGCTGGTGACGTCGTTGTAGTCCTTGTCACCTGCCTTGGTCGCAATGACGCACACAGAGCCGACCTTGACCGGTGTCAGAACACCCGTATCGGGATCGATGGCCGCCTCGCCGGTGCTTGCGGCGCTGTCGATGCGATAGGTCACAGCACCCGTGCCGGAGCCGCCGGTGGTGGTCAATGTCAGCGTCTGACCGTAGACCACGGTGGTTTTGCCGATGATGACCAGCGCTGCCTGATCGTCCTTCGCGGTCAGGGTAATGACCACATTGACGGCCGTGTCCTCGTAGTTGGCGGAAGAGATGGTCACAGGCAGGGTTACCGTATCGCCGGCCGCGCCGCCAGACAGGGTGTAGCTCACCTCGCCGGTTTTGACATCCGCGCTCCAGCTGCTCACGGCAACAGATGTGGCGGAGCACAAACCAAGGTGGCGTGTCCGCCGCAAAGGAGTGATACTCTCGTGCTTTGGGTATTTCTGTTCGGCGGGCTGTTTCTGCTCTGCCTTGCCGGACTATTCTTTTTAATTCACAGTGTACGGAAATTCCGCTTCGTGACCGTGCTGTCTCACGGAAGAAAGTCCGCAAGCCGGCTGATCGGCGCGGCTGTGATTTTGATTCCATCCGCTGTAATCTGGGTCGTGTGGGGCTATATGAACACGATCGTCATTCTGCTTCATCTGGCAATATTCTGGGGCCTTGCGGCGCTGATCCAACGGGCGGCTGAAAAATGCCGCAGGAAACCATTTCGTTGCCGTTATGCAGGTGTGGCCGCCATACTGGTGACAGTTCTTTACCTTGGCATTGGTTTTGTGCAGGCCAATCATGTCTGGCAGACAAACTACACCGTGACCACCGAAAAAAATGTCGGCTCCCTGCGGGTCGCTCTGCTAGCAGATTCCCATGTGGGCACCACCTTCAACGGCGAAGGTCTGGCAAAGCACATTGCCCGGATTCAGGCGCAGGAGCCGGATGTGGTCATCATTGCCGGCGATTTCGTGGACGAGGGCACCAGCAAAGCGGAGATGATCGCCGCCTGCCAGGCTTTGGGCCAGCTGGACACACCCTATGGCGTTTACTATGTGTTCGGCAACCACGACAAGGGGCTGTATGCCAACGGCCAACGGGGGTATGATGCGGATGATCTGATCGCCGCGCTGCAAAAGAACGGCGTGACGGTGTTGCAGGACGAAAGCGTGCTGATTGACAGCCGCTTTTATCTGGTCGGGCGGCAGGATGCCTCCGAAGAGCTGGATTTCAGCGGCAGCCGTGCCAAAATCTCTGATCTGACAAAAGATCTGAACCAGGATACCTATACCATCGTTCTTGACCATCAGCCAAACGATTATGACGCCGAAGCCGAAGCAAAAGCCGATTTGGTGCTCTCCGGCCACACCCACGGCGGACAGATGATTCCGCTCATGCAGTTCATACGCTGGTTCCATATCGGAGATGATAATGTCTATGGATTGGAGCGGCGCGATCATACAGACTTCCTCGTGACCTCCGGCATCTCTGACTGGGCAGTCCTGTTCAAGACCGGCTGCCGGTCAGAATATGTGATAATCGACATCCAAGGACAATGAAATTTCAGCAGGCGGAATTTCGGATCATCGATTCCCTTGCTGAAAAAGCGCCGCTCGGCATCGCTCCAGACACTTTCCTGCGTCGCACGATTCTCTGCGAACACTATGTTTCCAATCAGCGTCACGCTGTCCCCACCAGAGAAATAGCAAACACTTGCTTTCGGATTCTGTTCAAAATGCGTTGCCTTGCCGTTCAGCCTGGAGCGTTTTGATGTGACAAAATAAATGTCGGAGAAGCCATCGTTCCGCTGTAATGGATCCAACCGCCGTCATTGCAGGTATATTTGTTGTCGATGTGGTTTCTTACATAATCTCAGAGATTTTTTTGATTCGCAGGCTTGCTCCGACGTGCATAATCCGGTGCCGGAAAAACGGCATTCAAGGCCCCCCCCAACGGCGTTCTCACCCGGTAGTCAGTCAGCCAGCACGCGCTTTCGCCCGTGCCTGCCACCTGAAGCTTCCGCAATCCCGCCTTGCCCGCTTCATCAAACTTTCTGCTCAAATTCCGGACGATGGGGACTAAGAAAATGCTCTGACGATTGGTTTCGTCAGAGCATTTCTTGTTTTTGCTGAAAATAAGCTGCGTCAAATTCGCGTCAAACAGCGATTCTGACAGCATCGAAATCCGCAGAAGTCTTGTATTGCAAGGGAGGTAGGTTTCTTGCAATTATTCCCACTCG
>CACXCV010000144.1 GCA_902766215.1 Oscillospiraceae bacterium | reverse complement strand
CGCTGATGGTCAAGAAATACCTCAACTCCCGCGAGCTTCCGATGATGAACCGATGATTGAACTGAGGGATGTTTCCAAGTCCTACGAGATTGATACGGTGGCACTGGACGATGTCAATCTCCGGATCGACGACGGCGAGTTTGTGTTTCTGGTCGGGCCGTCCGGCTCGGGCAAATCCACGATTATCAAGCTGCTGACGGCGGAGCTGACGCCCACCTCCGGCAGCATTACGGTCAACGGCTATGATCTGGGCAAGATCAAGCGGCGGAAGATTCCCTATGTCCGCCGCACCATGGGCGTTATTTTTCAGGATTTCCGCCTGATTGCGGACAAGACGGTGTTTGAAAACGTCGCCTTTGCCATGCGCGTGATCGGCGCGCGGGAAAAGGCCATTCAGCGCCGCGTGCCGGCCATGCTCGAGCTGGTCGGCCTGGAGGGGAAGGAGGACCGCTTTCCCCGCGAGCTGTCCGGCGGCGAGCAGCAGCGCGTGGCCATTGCGCGGGCGCTCGTCAACCGGCCGCAGGCGATCATTGCCGACGAGCCGACCGGCAATCTCGATCCCTCGATGAGCCTGGAGACCATGCAGCTGCTTGAGCGCATCAACCAGCTGGGCACCACCATGCTGGTGGTGACCCACGAGCGCGACCTGGTCAACCGGTTTTCCAAGCGGGTTGTGACGATTATGAACGGCACCATTATCAGAGACGAGCAGGATGGGGTGTACGGATTATGAAAAGTCGGAACAACTTTACCTATTACCTGCGCGAGGGCGTTCACGGCGTGGGCGTACACCGGTTTATGTCCTTTGCCGCGGTATGCATCATTGTGGCCTGTATGCTGATTATGGGTATCTTTGTCATGCTGCTGGTCAATGTCAACGCCATGCTTGACCGCTATGAGCAGGACAGCGAAATTCTGGTCTATATCGACGAGAACTATACCACCGCGGAGGCGCGGAGCGTCGGCTCGAAGATCAACCGCGTGGACAACATTCTGCGGGCCGACTTTGTCACCCGTGAGCAGGCGCTGGAAAGCTTTAAGGCCAAATATGCCGACAGCAACACCTTTGACGGCATCGAGGCGGACACCTTCCGCGACCGATATCTGGTGTATCTGGAGGATCTGTCCCGCCTGCAGGAGACCGAGAACGCCCTGCGCGCCATCGACGGCGTGGCCGAGGTGACGGCACATCAGGAGCTGGCCGACGGGTTTGCGACCATCCGGGCCATTCTGGCCTGGGTGTCGGGCATTGTCATCGGCATTCTGGTCATCGTGTCGCTGTTTATTATCAGCAACACGATCAAGATGGCGCTGCTGAGCCGGCGCGAGGAAATTGGCATCATGCGTATGGTGGGCGCGACCAACTGGTTTATCCGCTGGCCGTTTGTCATCGAGGGCATGATTCTGGGCCTGCTGGGCGCAGTGGCATCCTTCTTCCTGCAGTGGCTGCTCTATAATCTGGTATGTTCGCGCATTGCGGCGATGGATTCCCTGCGGATTCTGTCCACGGTGCCCTTTGGGGACATGGCGTGGTTTGTGGGGGCTACCTGCCTGTTCGGCGGCCTGCTTATCGGCGTGCTGGGCAGCCTGCTGTCGATCCGCCGGTTCCTGAAGGTGTAATTTGCGATTCCCGATTGGAGGTTTATCATGTCCCAAAAGACAAAACGCCGTTTGGCAACGGTGATGGCGGCGATTTTGGTGATCAGCCTGATGGCCAGCCTGCTGCTGAGTCTGATTGGCAGCACGCTGGCCCGGTCGTCCAAGGATATTGCCGGCGAGATGAACGAGCTGGACAACCAGGCGGACGACTATGCCCAGCAGGCAGACGATCTGCACAGCCAGGCGGAGGAAAAGCAGCAGCAGGCATTGGAAGCGGTGCAGAAAAAGCTGAACATCGACCAGGCGATCGTCCTGCTGGAGGACGAAATTGACCAGATCAAGGCCGAGCTGCAAAACCTGAATCTGGAGATTGCGGCCAAGCAGGCTGAGGTGGACGAGGCGGTTGCTGCCGAGGCGGCCAAGACCGAGCAGTATAAAACCCGCCTGCGCGCCATGGAAGAAAACGGCGAGGAAAGCTATTGGTCGGTGATTTTCCGCGCCAGCAGCCTGTCCGACCTGCTGGATCAGCTGGCGATGATCGCCGACATCAGCAAGGCGGATCAGCTGATGCAGGAGCAGCTGGCCGAGGCCCGCGCCCGCGTGGAGCGGGAGCAGGACGCGCTGGAGACCAAGCGCGTCGAGCGCAGCGCCAAGCAGGCCGAGCTGGAGGAAAAGCAGACCCTTCTGAGCGAAAAGCGCGCCGAGGTGGACGAGTTGATCCTCGAGCTGTGCGCTGACAACGAGCTGCTGCTGGCCGCCGAGGACGAGGCGTCCAAGATGGAGGCCGAGCTGCGTGCCCAGTCGCTGGCGCTGCTGAGCGACTATAACAAGGCCGTGCAGCGGGAGAATGCTGCCAGCAGCGCTCCGAGCTCCGGCACGGCCTCGGCCAGCGGCTTCCTGTTCCCGCTGCCCTCCGGCACGGCCTATGTCAGCTGTCCCTATGGCTATCGGTATCATCCTGTCAGCGGCGAATACAAGTTCCACTATGGCGTGGATCTGGCGGCGGCTAGCGGTACATCCATCTATGCGGCCAAGTCCGGCACGGTGGTGCAGTCCACCATGGCCTCGGTCAACGGCAACTATGTGACCATTCAGCACAGCGACGGCACCTCCACGCTGTATGCGCATATGAGCAGCCGCGCCGTGTCGGTGGGCGACTATGTTTCCCAGGGTTCGGTCATCGGCTATGTGGGCACGACCGGCCTTTCCACCGGGCCGCATCTGCACTTTGAAATCTATGTCAACGGCAGCACCGTCAATCCGATGGAGTATGTCAGCGTGTCGTGAGGTGTCAGGGATGAAAAAACGTTTTGGCATATTGTCCGTCTGCATCTTGGTGCTTTGCGGCATGGCGGTCGGCGGGGTGCTGTGCTATGTGTGGGCCAGCCCCTATCTGCCCGGCGGGGCGCACTATCCTGCGGCGGCGGAGCCGGGCGACTATGACAAGCTGGACGAGATCCGGGCCTATCTCGACTATTATTTTGTCGGCGACCTGGATGAGCCCCAGCTGATGGATGGCGCGGCCTCGGGCCTGATCTCCGGCACGGGCGACCGCTGGAGCTATTATATCAGCGCCGAGGATCTGGCAAGCTACACAGAAAAGATGGAAAACGCCTATGTGGGCGTGGGCATCACCATCCGCGCCAACGAGGCGGAGGATGGCTTTACCGTGACGCTGGTCAATGCCGGCGGCCCGGCGGAGGCAGCAGGCGTGCAGCCCGGCGACAAGTTGATTGCCGTCGGCGGGGCCAACGCTTGGGAGCTGGGCATGGACGAGACAAAAAACCGTGTCCGCGGCGAGGCGGGCACCACGGTGGAGCTGACCTTCTGCCGCGACGGCGAGTCCTATGACGTCACCCTGACCCGGACCAAGGTGGAGACGCAGATTGTCAGCTGGAACATGCTGCGCGACGACACGGCGCTGATTCAGATTGCAAACTTTGACACCAACTCCTGCCGCGACGCCATTGCCGCCATCGAGGCGGCGCACGAGGCCGGGGCCAGGGCACTGGTGTTTGACGTGCGCAACAACCCCGGCGGGCTGAAGCACGAGCTGGTCAAGCTGCTGGACTACCTCCTGCCAGAAGGCCCGCTGTTCCGCTCGACCTCCTATGACGGCAAGAGCGAGGTGGACTATTCCGACAAAGACTGCCTGTCCATGCCCATGGCCGTGCTGGTCAACCGCGACAGCTATTCGGCGGCGGAGTTCTTTGCCGTGGCCCTGCAGGAATATGACTGGGCGACCGTGATTGGCACCGGCACCTCGGGCAAGGGATACTATCAGAACACCTTCTACCTGACCGACGGCTCGGCCATTGCCATCTCCACCGGCGAATACCGCACGCCCCAGGACAAGAGCCTGGTGGGCGTCGGCATCGAGCCGGACGTTTATGTGGAGCTGGGCAGCGAGGACTATGTGAACCAGTACTACGGCCTGCTGGATTGGCAGGACGACAAGCAGATCCTTGCCGCGCTGGACGCGCTGCAGACGGACGAGGGGAGTGACCAGCGGTGATTCGTGTGCGCGACGCGCTGATTCTCACGGCGCTGGCCTGGTGGCTGATGTCTACCTGGAGGACGGCAGTTCATGTTTCGCATGCTGCTGCCGGTGATGGCCATGGGCGGCTGCATCCTCTATGCGCTGAACGGCAGGCAGCCGGCGCAGCAGGAAGAGCCGGACGAGCCGGCAGATTCAGGGCCGGACGACGCAGATTCCTAACTGGCTGCGGCCATGCCGCTGCGTAAGATGAAAAACAGAGCCGGGACTGCATTGCAGTCCCGGCTCTTGCTGTATGGTTGGAATTCCGGTTTGATGCACGTGCCTGCCGGCTCAGTACAGCTGGCAGACCTCCTGCGCGGGCGGCTGGGCCGGCTCTACGGAGATGGCGTTGAGCACGGTGCCGCGGCGCTTATAGGATTTGTGAAACTGAACGCTGATCTTGGCTGTGACGGTGACCCACTCCTTGGCGCGCATTTCCTCGGGCCAGTTGCAGATGAGCGCGGTGAACTGCACATCCTCGGCGCAGCAGGTCATAATGTGCCGCCCGATGGCAAAGCAACCCTTGGGCAGGCCCTTGCCGGTGGCCACGCGGCCCTTGAAGCGCACCGTTTTGCCGTTGTACTCGTCCATCTTATCCGTGAGGTCATAGTACCAGATGGCATAGTCCTCATCCTTGATCTCAATGATCGGGGCGTCGACATCAAAGGGCAGGGGATCCTCGATGTCGTCATACTCGGCGTTGCCCATGGGGTCCTCATAGACGATGCTGGCTGCGCGGGTCACGCTGCGCACGATGCTGTGAAACGCGGCGCGGTCGACGGAGCTGTCCGCCCGGTTGAACACCACCATCTCGCAGCCGGCCAGCTTGTCGGCAACCAGCTGGCGCATGTTGGCGTTGTAGCTGAGGAAGGTGCGGGCGTCGCAGAACATCATCTCCTGATAGATGGTCCAGTCCTCGGGCATGCCGTTGATCAGCGAGCGCAGCAGCCACATGCCGTTGTATTCGACCATCACACGGTCGGCGTCGGCCCGGGCCAGCAGCGCCGCCAGGTGCTCGGGCGTCAGGTCGGACTCGTTTTCAATGACCTCGACGGCCACGTTGCCGCAGCGCATCTTTTTCTGATCATATTCCTCTTCGCCCTCTTCGCAGACCAGCAAAAGGGTGTTTTCGCCGGTGTTAAAGCGGGGATCCTCCAGCGTTTCCTGCATGAACTTGGTTTTGCCCGAGTCAAGAAAGCCTGTAAACAGATATACCGGTACCGCCATTTATGCCACCCCAAACAGTTCGGCCAGCGCGGCCTCGTTCAGCTGCGCGCCGATGACGCACAGGCGGCCGGTGATCGACGCCGCGCCGCTGCGGACGTCCGGCTCGCCGGGCACATAGTCAAAGTGAATCCAGCTTCCGTCGGCGGCGGGGACAATGCCCTTGGCGCGCAGGATGCTGCCATAGGCCGCGGCGTCCTGCAGCGACTCCAGCGCGTGCTGGATTTCTTCCTTGGTGAACTTCTTCGGCGTTTCCACGCCCCAGCTGGTAAAGACCTCGTCGGCGTGATGGTGGTGATGATGATGCACGTGCTCGTCATGATCGTGGTCATGATGATGATCATGCTCGTCGTGCTCGTGGTCGTGGTGATGATCATGCTCGTCGTGCTCGTGGTCGTGATGATGCTCGTGCTCGTCATGATCGTGGTCGTGGTGATGCTCATGCTCATGCTCGTCATGGTCATGATGATGATCATGGCAGCAGCAGTCGTCGTCGTCACATTCTTCGTCGTGCCGGGCCTCTTCAGCCAGGCGGATCAGCTCGGCCTTGAGGGTGTCCTGCTGCTCCATGGCCTCCAGCAGCTGGGCGCCGGTCAGCTGATCCCAGGGGGTGGTGACGATGGGCGCTTCGGCGTTG
>CACXCV010000143.1 GCA_902766215.1 Oscillospiraceae bacterium | reverse complement strand
TGCCCAGCAGCTCGATTTCGCATTCTTCCAGCACGCCCTTTTTTGCCTTTTTCATCGCCAGGTTCAGGCCGGTCTGGCCGCCGATGCCGGGGACAATGGCGTCCGGCCGCTCAAAGCGGCAGATGCGCGCCAGATATTCCAGCGTCAGCGGCTCCATATACACCTTGTCGGCCACCGAGGTGTCGGTCATGATGGTGGCAGGGTTCGAGTTGGCCAGAATGACCTCATAGCCCTCTTCCTTCAGGGCCAGGCAGGCCTGGGTGCCGGCATAGTCAAACTCGGCGGCCTGTCCGATGACGATCGGGCCGGAGCCGATCACCAACACTTTTTTAATGTCCGTTCTCTTAGGCATGACCCTTCGCCTCCCTCATGGATTGGGTAAACTGTTCAAACAGATAGCTGCTGTCCTGCGGGCCGGGTGCGCTCTCGGGGTGATACTGCACGCTGAACACCCGGTCGGCCTGGCACTGCAGGCCCTCCACGGTGTGATCCAGCAGGTTGACGTGCGTTACGCACAAACCGGTGCCGGCCATGCTGCTCTCGTCCACGGCATAGCTGTGGTTCTGCGAGGTGATTTCAATCCGGCCGGTGGCCAGGTTCATCACCGGGTGGTTGCCGCCGCGGTGACCGAACTTCAGCTTATAGGTGTGCGCGCCATAGGCCAGCGAGATGATCTGGTGGCCCAGGCAGATGCCGAAGATGGGATATTTGCCCCGCAGGCGGCGCACGGTTTCGATCACGGGGGTCACGTCCTCCGGGTCGCCCGGCCCGTTGGAGAGAAAAATGCCGTCAGGCTTCATAAACTCGATTTCCTCCGCCGGAGTGTCATAGGGCACCACGGTCACGTTGCAGCGAAACCGGTTGAGGCTGCGGATGATGTTCAGCTTTATGCCGCAGTCGATGGCCACCACATGAAACTGGGGGTTGGAGGTGCGCGAATACCAGCGTTTGCGGCAGCTGACCCGCGACACGGCGTCGTGAGGGACCGAGGTGCCGCGGATGATGGCCAGCGCCTGCTCCATGGGCGTGTCGGGCGCGGTGATCAGCACCCGGCGCGAGCCGATGTCGCGGATGCTCCGGGTCAGCTTGCGGGTGTCCACGCCGGCAATGGCGGGGATCCCATTGTCCTCCAGCAGCTCGGCCAGCGTTTCGGTGGCGCGGAAGTTGGAGGGCATGTCGTTATAGTCGCAGACGATCAGGCCGCCGATGCTGGGGTTTTTGCATTCAAAATCCTCGTCGGCGATGCCATAGTTGCCGATGAGCGGATAGGTCATGACCACCATCTGGTCGGTGTACGACGGGTCGGAGACGATCTCCTGATAGCCCACCATCGAGGTGTTGAACACGATTTCGCACACCCGGTCCACCCGGCTGCCAAAGCCATAGCCATAGTATTCGCTGCCGTCTTCCAGTACGATTTTTCTGTCGATTGTCTTCATTTCAAGCCCCCTGACTGCCAAACAGCTTTTTTATCCGGTCCGCCGCCTCTTCCACCTCCTGCGCCGCGCCGAAGGAGGACAGGCGGAAATAGCCCTCGCCGCAGCTGCCAAAGCCCTCGCCGGGCGTGCCCACAATCTGCGCTTGGTTGAGCAGCAGGTCAAAGCAGTCCCAGCTGCCCATGCCGCCGGGGCACTTCATCCACAGATAGGGTGCGTTTTTACCGCCGCAGTACCAGATGCCGCACGCGTCCAGCGCACGCATCAGCACGGCGGCGTTGCGCTTGTACACGGCGATGTTTTCGCGGATCTGCTGCTGGCCGGCAGGAGAAAAGACGGCCTCGGCTCCGCGCTGCACGATATACGACACGCCGTTGGTCTTGGTGGTGCGGCTGCGCACCCACATGCTGTGCAGGTTCATGCCGCTGCGCTCCAGATCCTTCGGCACAATGGTATAGCCGCAGCGGGTGCCGGTAAAGCCCGCCGTTTTGGACAGTGAGCAGATTTCGATGGCACAGCTGCGGCTGCCCTCCAGCTCGAAAATGCTGTGGGGGACGCCCTCTTCCCCGATGAACGACTCATAGGCGGCGTCGAAAATGATGACGGCGCCCTTGCGGTTGGCATAGTCCACCCAGGCCTGCAGCCCGGCGCGGTCATACACGGCGCCGGTGGGATTATTGGGCGAGCAGATATAAATCAAATCCGCCTCGATTCCATCGTCGGGCAGCGGGGTAAACCCGTCCGCACGGCTGGAAGGGAAGTGGATCAGCTTGTGTCCGGCCATCACGTTGGTGTCCACATAGGCGGGATAGGCCGGCTCTATAATCAATGCAGTGTTGTCCTGGGAAAACAGGTCGAGGATGCTGCCCAGATCATCGGCAGCGCCCGTGGTGATAAACACCTCGTCTGTCAGTAACGGAATCCCCCGGCCGGCGTAATACGAGCAGATGGCGTCTTTGAGAAATCCGGCGCCGCATTCTGGCATATAGCCGTGAAAAGTTGCACCGTGCGCCTGGTCGTCCACGGCCTTGTGCAGCGCCTCGATCACGGCGGGACACAGCGGCAGCGTCACGTCGCCCGCGCCCAGCCGCAGCAGCGGCACGCCGGGGTGTGCCTGCCGGTAGGCGTTGGTCCGCTGCTCGATGTGATAAAACAGATACGAGCTTTTCAGCTCGGCATAGTGCAGGTTTGGCTTAGCCATCAATAGTCTCTCCTTCACAAATCGTCTCGGCCGGGCCGGTCATGGTCACCGCGCCGCTGCCGGACACCCGGACGCGCAGCTCGCCGCCGTCCAGCGCCACGGTGATCTCCTCATCCGGCGGGCATAGCCCGGCTGCAACGGCCGCCGCCGCCGAAGCGCATGCCCCGGTGCCGCAGGCCATGGTCACGCCGCTGCCCCGCTCCCACACGCGCATGCGCAGCCGTGTGGGGGACAGCACCTGGACAAACTCAACGTTGACCCCGCCGGGGAAGGCCGGATGGCGCTCCAGCGCGGGGCCAAGGGTGGTCAGCGGCGCATCCTCGGCCCGGTCGGTGAAAACCACGGCGTGGGGGTTGCCCATATCCACGGGGACGCAGCGGACGCGCTGCCCGCAGGCTGACAGCGCCTGCGGCGGGCTGACCACAGCCCGGCCCATGTCCACCGTGACCTGCCGGACGGCCCCGTGATCCACCAGAAGGGCAAGGGTCTTTATCCCGGACAGGGTTTCAATGGTCAGGCGGGTGCGGTCGGTGTGGTGCTTGTCATAGACATACTTTCCCACGCAGCGGATCCCGTTGCCGCACATTTTGGCCTCGCTGCCGTCGGCGTTGAAGATCCGCATCTGAAAGTCCGCCGCGGCAGAGGGCAGAATCCAGATCATCCCGTCGGACCCGACGCCAAAGTGCCGGTCGGACAGCCGAACCGCCATGCCGGCCGGGTCGGCCGGCAGGCGGTCAGCATAGACATAGAGATAATCGTTGCCCAGGCCGTGCATCTTGGTGAATTTCACACGTGCCTCCTGTCCCTCAGGACCATTCAATGGTCGCCGGCGGCTTGCCGGTGATGTCGTATACCACGCGGCCCGCGCCCTTTACCTCGTTGACAATGCGCGAGGACACCAGCCCCAGCACCTTGTGGGAGATGGGGGCGTATTCGCAGGTCATAAAGTCGGAGGTGCGCACGGCGCGCAGCGCCACGGTGTAGTCATAGGTGCGGAAGTCGCCCACCACGCCCACCGAGCGCGTGTCGGTCAGCACGGCAAAGTACTGGTCGGCCTTGATGCGGCGGCGGGTAATCTCCTCGCGGAAGATAGCATCGGCCTCCTGCAGGATGGCAATCTTCTCGGGTGTAATCTCGCCCATGATGCGCACGCTCAGCCCCGGGCCAGGGAAGGGCTGCCGCGCCACAAACTTGCCCGGCAGGCCCAGCTGGCGGCCCAGGGCGCGGACCTCGTCCTTGAACAGGCTGCGCAGCGGCTCGACAATGCCGGCAAAGTTCATGTTTTTCGGCAGGCCGCCCACGTTGTGGTGGCTCTTGATGGTGGCGGCCTTGCTGCCGCCGGACTCGATCACGTCGGGATAGATGGTGCCCTGCGCCAGATAGCGGACGTTGGGCAGCTTGGCTGCCTCTTCTTCAAACACGCGGACAAACTCGGCTCCGATGATCTTGCGCTTCTGCTCGGGGTCGGTCACGCCGGCCAGCCTGGACAGAAAGCGCTCGCCCGCGTTGACGCGGATAAAGTGCAGGTCACGGGTTTTGAATGCCTGCTCCACTTCGTCGCCCTCGTTTTTGCGCATCAGACCGTGATCGACAAAGATGCAGTGAACCTGCCCGGGGATGGCCTTGGACAGCAGCGCCGCGCAGACTGACGAATCCACGCCGCCGGAGAGCCCCAGCAGCACGTGCGCCTGGCCCACCTGGCTGCGGATGCCCTCAATCAGCTTCTGCTCCAGATCCTTCAGGTTATAGTCGCCGACGGCGCCGCAGACCCGATAGAGAAAGTTGCGGATCATCTGCGTGCCGTTGGGCGTGCTCTCCACCTCAGGGTGGAACTGCATGCCATAGAGCTGGCGCGCCTGGTTTTCCACTGCGGCATTGGGGCAGTCCTTGGTAGCGGCTACCGAGACAAAGCCCTCCGGCAGGACGGAGATCTGGTCGGTGTGGCTCATAAGGCCGATCTGCTCCTCGGCCATTCCGGCAAAAAGCGGCGACGAGGGCTTGACCAGCATCCTGGTCTTGCCATATTCGCCGGCGGCGCAGGGCGCCACCGTGCCGCCCACCGACCAGGCCAGCAGCTGCGTGCCGTAGCAGATGCCCAGCACGGGGATGCCCATGCTGAAGATTGCCTTGTCGCAGTGGGGCGAGTCGTCTTTGTATACGCTGTTCGGTCCGCCGGTGAGGATGATGCCGATGGGATGGATGGCCCGAATCTCGTCGGGTGTGATATCGCCGGGCTTGACGATGGAGTAGACATTGCACTCGCGCACCCGGCGGGCGATCAGCTCTTTATACTGCCCGCCAAAGTCAAGAATCAGTACAACCTGTTGTGCAGCCATGGCGTCCTCCGCAATCAGTCGATTTTGACATACTCGTCGCGGCCTGCGCCTACCGAGACATACTCGATGCGGCAGCCCACGGCCTGTTCCAGAGTGCTGATATAGCGTTTGGCGTTTTCGGGCAGGTCGTCATAGCTGCGGCACTGCGACACATCGCCGAAGCCGTCGACATATTCGATGACCGGCTTGGCGCGGTTCAGCCGCTCGCCGGTGGGAAAGTCGGCGGTCCGCTGGCCGTCAATCTCATAGGCCACGCACACGGGAATACGGTCAAGGTAGGACAGCACGTCCAGCTTGGTCAGGGCGATGGTGCTGGCGCCCTGCATCCGCACGCCATAGCGCGAGGCGGGCACGTCGAAGGGACCCACGCGGCGGGGGCGGCCTGTGGCCGCGCCGTATTCGCCGCCGGCGGCGCGCAGCTGCTCGGCTTCGTCGCCGAACATCTCGACCGTGAAGGGGCCTTCGCCCACGCAGGTGGAATAGGCCTTCATGATGCCGATGGTGTTGTTCAGCTGGGCGCCCGGGATGCCTGCGCCGATGGGTGCATAGGCGGCCAGCGTGGTGGACGAGGAGGTGTAGGGATAGATGCCGAAATCAATGTCGCGCAGGGCGCCCAACTGGGCCTCGAACATGATGTTCTTGCCGCTGGCAGCCGCGTCGGCCAGATAGCCGGACACATCGGTGACGAAGGGGGCCACCACGCTGCCATAGGTCTTCAGCCAGTCCATCATGGCGTCCACATCCACGGGGGCGTGGCCATAGCCAGTGACGGTGATGTTCTTCCACTCGACAATGTCGCGCAGCTTGCCATAGAGCGAGTCCATGTGGAGCAGGTCCTCCATGCGGATGCCCTTCTTCATATACTTGTCGGCATAGACCGGGGCGATGCCGCGGCGGGTTGAGCCAAACTTTTTGTCAGCCAGGCGCTCTTCCTCCATGATGTCCTGCATCTTGTGGTAGGGCATGCAGATAATGGCCTTGTCACTGATTTTCAGGTTGTCGGGGCCGATGTGAATGCCCTTGTCTGTCAGCGCCTTCATCTCGCCCACCAGGTGCTCCAGGTCGATGACCATGCCGTTGCCCATCACGTTGACGGTGGTTTCGCGCAGAATGCCGGAGGGCAGCAGGTTCAGCACAAACTTGCCCTTGTCGTTGATTACGGTGTGGCCGGCGTTGTTGCCGCCCTGATAGCGGCAGATGATGTCATAGTCGGAGGAGAGCAGGTCCACCATGCGGCCCTTGCCCTCGTCGCCCCAGTTGATTCCTACAATTGCAGTAAGCATTATAAAGCACCTTCCTTAGTAAGTTTGCCGCCCTGCGGCAGGGGATGGTATACCAACGCCGCAGGGAGTTATTCCACGGTGACCGATTTGGCCAGGTTTTTCGGTTTGTCGATGTCGCAGCCGTTTTCCTTTGCCACATAATAGGCAAACAGCTGCATGGGGATCATTTCCGGGATGGGCAGCAGCAGTGGGTCGGTCCGGGGGACATACACAGCGTCGTCCGCCTCGGTCAGGATGCGGCGGTTGCCCTCCAGCGCCACGCCCATCACCCGTGCGCCGCGGGCCTTGACCTCTTTAATGTTGCTCATCATCTTGTCAAACAGAGCCTCATAGCAGGCCAGAGCCACCACCAGGCGGCCCTCCTCGATCAGGGCAATGGTGCCGTGCTTCAGCTCGCCGGCGGCATAGGCCTCGGAGTGGAGATAGCTGACCTCCTTGAGCTTCAGCGAGGCCTCGAGGCAAGCGGCATAGTCCAGGTTGCGGCCAATGAAGAACAGCGAACTGTTCTTGTGATACTTCCTGGCCAGACGGTCGATGTGGCTGTTCAGGTCAATGGCGCGCTGGCAGCGCTCGGGCAGGGCGGTGATGCCCTCCACCAGCGCGGCATAGCGCTCGGGGCTGATGCGGCCCAGCTGGTCGGCCATGTAAACGGCCAGCAGCGTCAGCACCGCCACCTGGGTGGTATAGCCCTTGGTGGTAGCCACGGCAATCTCCGGACCGGCCCAGGTGTAGAGCACGTCGTCGGCCAGCCGGGCGATGGTGCTGTCCACCACGTTGACGATGGCGATTGCGCGTGCGCCGCGCTTTTTGCATTCCTTCATGGCGGCAATGGTGTCGGCCGTTTCGCCGGACTGGGAGATGACGATCAGCAGCGTGTGCTCGTCGATGAGCGGGTTGCGGTAGCGCAGCTCGCTGGCGACCTCCACCTGCACGGGAATGCGGCACAGCTCCTCGATGGCATAGCGGCCCACGCAGCCGGCGTGATAGGCCGAACCGCAGGCGGTGATGACAATGCTGTGGATGTCCTCCAGCTGCGCCCGCGACAGATCAAGGCCGCCAAGCACCACGCGGCCGTCTTTCAGCCGCGGCTCGATGGCGGACTTGACGGCATGAGGCTGCTCCATGATTTCCTTGAGCATAAAGTGCGCATAGCCGCCCTTTTCTGCCGCTTCCATGGTCCAGTCGATGTGCGAGGGCGCCCGTTTTACCTCGGCGCCGGTGCAGTCATAGATGGTGATTTTTTCCGGCGAGAGCACGGCAAACTCGCCGTCGTCCAGATAGATCACGGTGCGGGTGTGGCCGATAAGCGCAGTAACGTCAGAGGCAAAATAGTTTTCGCCCACACCCACGCCCAGAATCAGCGGGCTGGCATAGCGCACGGCCACCAGCTCGCCGGGGTGTTCGGCGCAGACTACGCCCAGCGAATAGGAGCCTTCCAGCCGGGCGACGGTCTTCATCACGGCGTTCTTCAGGTTGCCGTCGTAATACATATCCAGCAGGTGCGCCACTACCTCGGTGTCGGTCTCGCTGTGGAAGGTATAGCCCTTGGCCATCAGCTCCTCGCGCAGAGGCTGATAGTTTTCGATGATGCCGTTGTGTACCACGGCGAACAGCCCGTCGTTGGAGAGGTGCGGGTGGGCGTTGCACTCAGTGGGTGCGCCGTGGGTGGCCCAGCGGGTGTGGCCGATGCCGCAGGTGCCGGCATAGTCCGCCCCGTCGTGCGTCATGGCGCACAGGTGCTCCAGCCGGCCGGAGGCCCGGGCGGCGCGGATCTGCGTGCCCTCCTGCACGGCGATGCCGGCCGAGTCATAGCCGCGGTATTCCATCCGCCGCAGGCCCTCGAGCAGCATGGGCGCAGCCGGCTTGGCGCCGGTAAAGCCAATGATTCCACACATTCAGCAATCCTTCCCTTCCTGTTTTTCCAGTGCCGCCTGCACAAAGCCGCGGAACAGGGGGTGAGCCTTGTTAGGGCGGGATTTGAATTCCGGGTGATACTGCACGCCCACATAGAACGGGCGGTCGGTCAGCTCGACGGTTTCGACCAGGCGGCCGTCCGGCGACAGGCCCGAGAGCGTCAGACCGGCCTCGGTCAGCTGCTGGCGATAGTCGTTGTTGAACTCATAGCGGTGGCGATGGCGCTCGGAGATGCGCTCGGCGCCATAGCAGCGGGCCATGGTGGTGCCCGGCTGAATCACGCAGGGATAAGCGCCCAGGCGCAGCGTGCCGCCCTTGTCGATGTCTTCGCTCTGCCCGGGCATAAAGTCGATGACCTTGTGCCGGCACAGCTCGTCGAACTCGCCGGAGTGAGCATCGGCAATCCCTGCCACGTCGCGGGCAAATTCGATGACGGCAATCTGCATGCCCAGACAGATGCCGAAGTAGGGCACGCGGTTTTCGCGGGCATAGGCGGCGGCAAGAATCATGCCGTCGATGCCGCGGCCGCCGAAGCCGCCGGGGACGATGATGCCGTCCAGGCCGGCCAGCTGGTCCCGATAGGTTGCCTCGGTCAGGGTTTCGGAGTCGATCCACTGGATGATCACGTGGGCGTTGAGCGTGTAGCCGGCATGCTGCAGCGCCTCTGCCACCGAGAGATAGGCGTCGTGCAGCTGGACATATTTGCCCACAAGGCCGATGCGGACCTCTTTCTCCCG
>CACXCV010000142.1 GCA_902766215.1 Oscillospiraceae bacterium | reverse complement strand
TCGATCAGCTGACGGATGGCCGTGGTGTCCAGCTGCACCGCATCGTTGATGTCAATGGCATACGAGCCGTCCTTGGCCTTCTGATAGGCCTTGGCCACCTGCCAGAAGCCGCCCTCGCGGCCATAGTTCCAGGCCAGGTCAACCACCGCGTCCACGTCAATGCTCGCGCGGGTCAGCTCGGGCGTCAGCTCCAGCGTGCGGTCGGGCAGCTTAACCAGCAGCGTGCTGCTTTCCAGCTCGTTGTCCACCGCCGCGTGAATGGCCTGGGCGGCTTCCTCGCGGGTCATGCCGCCCACGTCGACGCCCGCCACGCTCACATTGGGAAAAATGGTGTCCGTGTCGGCCAGGCTCTTCATGTGCATGATGTACCCGGCGCCCACGGCGATAACCAGCGCCAGCACACAGATGAGCACAATGGGCGCCACCGGCGATTTTTTCTTTTTTCTTCTTGGCGTGCTCCGGCACGGCACCGACGATGCCGACGAAGCGCGTTCATAAGCGCCGGCGGAATGGCCGGCTCTCTTGGTTGTGGTTTTTATGGTACTCCCCCGCCTTTCCTGCGCCCTGCGGCGCAACAAATCAAATGGGATTTGGGCGGCGTTCGCCGCAGGGTGTATTATAATGGGATCTGTCGAAAAAAGCAATCCGCATCTGCCAGTTTTCCAAATTGTTTACGATTGCGCCTGCTGCGCCTCGCGGACACAGTCGCCAAAGCGCGTGATGAATTCGCGCGTGGCGCGCAGCGGGTCCTCGTTTTTCTGCAGGCGCAGCGTCAGCAGCGGCTCCTGCCCGGCCGAGAAGAACACCCGCCCGCGGAAAGCCGGCTCGGCGCAGATTGCCCCGATGGCTGGCAGCGGCAGCTCGTACAGTGCAAAGCTGACGCGCCCCTCCCTCTGGGTAATCTCGCGGACGCCCACTGCGGCGGCGGCGGCGCGCAGCAGCGCCACGTCAATCAGGTTCATCACGCTCTTTGGCGGGTCGCCAAAGCGGTCGACAATTTCATCGAGCAGGTCGTCGGCGTCCTCGCGGCTGCGCACCGCCGCCATCCGGCGGTAGAGATCCATGCGCTGTTCGCCGCTGCCGACATAATCCTGCGGAATGTTGGCCTGAATGGTCAGGTCGGCGGTACACTCGCGGCGCACCGCCTCCGGCTCACCCCGTTCCTCCAGCACCGCCTCTTCCAGCAGCTTGAGGTACATGTCATAGCCCACGCTGAGCATGTGTCCCGATTGCTCAGCACCCAGCAGGTTGCCCGCGCCGCGGATTTCCAGGTCGCGCATGGCAATCTTAAAGCCGGAGCCAAACTCGGCAAATTCGCGCACCGCGCTCAGGCGCTTGTCCGCCACTTCGCTGAGCACCTTGCCCCGGCGGAAGGTCAGATAGGCATAGGCGTGGCGGGATGAGCGGCCCACGCGGCCGCGGATCTGGTGCAGCTGCGCCAGGCCCAGCTTGTCGGCGTCCTCAATGATCAGGGTGTTGACATTGGGGATGTCGATGCCCGTCTCAATCAGGGTGGTGCAGACCAGCACCTGCACCTCACCGTCGGCCATGCGCTGCATCGCGTCTGAAAGCATTTCCTCACTCATCTTGCCGTGCGCCACGGCCACCGTGGCCTCGGTGCCGGTTTCGGACAGGCGGCGGCGCAGCCGGGCCGCGCACTGGTCAATGCTCTCCACCCGGTTGTGCAGGTAGTACACCTGCCCGCCGCGCAGCAGCTCGCGCCGCACCGCCTCGAGAATCAGCCCGTCATCGTGCTCCAGCACAAAGGTCTGCACCGGATAGCGGTCGCCGGGCGGCGTTTCGATGGTGGACATGTCGCGGATGCCTGACAGGGCCATGTTCAGTGTGCGGGGGATGGGCGTAGCCGAGAGCGTCAGCACATCCACGCCGGCGGACAGCTCCTTCAGCCGCTCCTTGTGGCTGACGCCGAAGCGCTGCTCCTCGTCCACAATCAGCAGGCCCAGGTCTTTGAAGCGGACGTTCTTCCCCAGCAGCTTGTGCGTGCCGATTACCACGTCCACGCTGCCGGCCTCCAGCGCCGCCAGCGTGCGCTTCTGCTCGGCGGCGCTGCGAAAGCGCGAGAGCATCTCCACATTGACCGGAAAGCCGGAAAACCGGCTGCGGGCCGTGGCATAGTGCTGCTGGGCCAGCACGGTAGTGGGCACCAGAACGGCCACCTGCTTGCCGTCGAGCACCGCCTTCATCGCCGCACGGAGGGCCACCTCCGTCTTGCCGAAGCCCACATCGCCGCACAGCAGCCGGTCCATGGGCGTGGTGCTCTCCATATCGTGCTTGATCTCATCAATGCAGCGCAGCTGGTCGTCCGTCTCGGCATAGGGAAAGCTCTGTTCAAATTCCTGCTGCCACGGGCTGTCGGGGGCAAAGGCATACCCCGGACGGCGCCGCCGCTCGGCATAGAGCCGAACCAGCCCTGCCGCCATATCCTTAGCCGCAGCCTTGGCCCGCGCCTTGGTCTTCTGCCAGGCGTCGCCGCCCAGCTTGTTCACCTTGACCGGCGTGTCCTCGCCGCCGCCGATATATTTGGAGATGAGATCCAGCTGTGTGGCCGGGACATAGAGTACATCGCTGCCGGCATAGGCCAGCTTGACATAGTCCTTGGTCACGCCGTCAACCTTCACCTGCTCCATGCCCACATAGCGGCCGATGCCGTGGTAGTCGTGCACCACCAGGTCGCCGGGAGTCAGGTCGGTAAAGGACGAGAGCTTCTGCCGGTTGGTGGCCGGCGTTTTCTCGCGGCGGCGCTTTTTGGCCTCCTTCTGCGGGGCAATCTGCCCCTCGGTCAGCACCGCCAGCTTCAGCGTGGGATACTCCATGCCGCCCGAGAGTGTTCCGGCGCACAAAAAGGTCTGCCCCGGGTTGGGCAGCTGCCCCTCGGGGAACGACAGCATCGCCCCCACGCCGTGCTCGCCCAGCATCAGCTGCATCAGCTCGGCCCGCTTGCGGCTGCCCACCAGCACCACTGCGCGATAGTCGGCGCTCTGATAGTGGTTCAGATCCTCGGCCGCCGTGTCCAGCGAGCCGCTGTAGGACGGCAGCTGCCGCGCCGTAACGCTCAGCAGCTGCTGCGGCGGCAGCGCCTGCGGAAACTTGGCGGAGAGGTAACTATTTAAATAGACGCAGGGATGACCCTGAATGTTTCCGCAAAGCTCGTCCCAATCTGCCGAAAAATCCGCCAGTTCACCGGCCAGCATGCCCGATTGCAGCAGGCCGTCCAGTTCCAGGCCGCGCTGCTCCTCCGCCGCAGCCAGCTGCCGGGCCACCGCCCCGTGGTCGCAGAGGGCCACCAGCGCTTCGGCCGGGATATATTCCGCCGCGCAGCCCGCACCGGGATAGATCAGGCGCAGATAGCGGTCCGCCGCCGCAAAGGGCAGCCCCTCCTGCATCCGCTGCAGGTCCTTCTGCATGGTGGCCAGCAGCTCCAGGTGCGGGTTTTTCCGGCGGCGCATCCGGTTGGCCAGGGCGGTAAAGTCGGCACTCAGCCCTTCGATGCCGCCCGGGTGCAGTTGCGGCAGCACCTCGGCCACCGGGAGAACATAGGCCTCCTCCAGGTTTTCCGTCCGGCGCTGGCTGGACGGGTCAAAGCTCCCCATGGCGTCCAGCTCGTCGCCGAAGAACTCGGCGCGCACCGGCTGCGCCGCCCCGGGAGAATAGATGTCCAAAATGCCGCCGCGCAGGGCAAACTGCCCCGCACCCTCAACCATATCGCTGCGGCGATAGCCCGCCGCAATCAGCCGCGCGGCCAGATCGTCCAGGTTATAGCTGCCGCCCGCCCGCAGAGAAATCACCGCCGCCGCCAGCGTCGCCTTGGGGATGGTGCGCAGCGCCAGTGCCTCCACCGGTGCCGCAAGCGCCGGCAGTTCGCCGCGCATCAGGCGCCACAGCAGTGTCAGGCGCTGCTGCTCCCACCCGTGCGAAGCCGAGTCGAGGTCCAGCAGCGTCAGCTCTCGGTTGGGCAGCACCGGCACCGGCTGGCCCAAAAGCGCGGCCAGATCCTCAGCCATGCGCTGCGCCGCCTGTTCGTCGGCGCACACCGCCACCACCGGCCGCCCGGTGTCCCGGTGCAGCGCGGCAAGAAAGTGCGCCCGGTGAACCTGCGCCAGCCCCGAGGCGCAGGTAGTCTGCCCCTCGTTTACCGCCGTGCGGAGCGCCTCGTATTCCGGCATCGCCCGCAGCGCCGCAAGTAAAAACTCCATGCCCGCCTCCTGTTGCTCATTTCCGAAATTTCTGAATTCCTGTTCCAGCCGTCAATGGGGGTGATGACCAAGTCACCACCCCTTTCGGCCGGATATGCAGTTATTTTCCGTTGTATTCGTTGGCCGCCTGCTCCACACCGTGCGCCACAATCTCCAGCGCCGCCTCGGCCGCGTGGTCCAGCGCCGACTCCAGCAGCTTCTGCTCCTGGGCGGAAAAGGTGGACAGCACCCACTCCGCCAGGTCATAGTCCGGGTGTGGCTTGTCGCCCACGCCGACCTTCACCCGCGGAAAGGCCTGACTCCCCAGTTGGGCAATGATCGACTTGATCCCATTGTGCCCGCCGGCCGAGCCGTCGCGCCGGATACGCAGCCGCCCCGGCGGCAGGGAGATATCGTCAAAGATGATCAGGCACCGCTCGGGCGGCACCTTGTAAAACTGCGCCGCCTCAGCCACTGCCTCGCCCGAAAGATTCATAAACGTCTGCGGGCGCATCAGCAAAATCTGCTGGCCGGCGTGGCTTCCCTGGCCGACCATGGCATGAAACCGGGCGCGGCTGCACCGCATGCCCAGCCTGTCCTCCAGCCGCTCAGTCACGCGAAAGCCCACGTTGTGCCGCGTCATAGCGTAGCGGTCGCCCGGGTTTCCCAGCCCTGCAATAATCCAATCCACGTTCTTTGCCCTGCGAAACAGCATCAGAACAGGCTGGAAATCGAGACCTCTTCGTAGATGAACTCGATGGCCTCGGCAAACATGTGCGACACATCCAGCCATTTGATGCGGCTGCCGGTATAATCCGCCGGGGCCGGAATGGTGTTGAGCAGCACCAGCTCGTTGATCGGGCTTTCCTCAATGCGGGGGATAGCCGGGCCGGAGAGCACGCCATGGGTCGCGCAGGCGTAGATTTCCTTGGCCTTGCCGATCTCCTTCAGCGCCTTGGCCGCGTTGCACAGCGAGCCGGCGGTGTCAATCAAGTCGTCCAGCAGGATGCAGGTCTTGCCCTCCACATTGCCGATGATGTTCATCACTTCGCTGACAT
>CACXCV010000141.1 GCA_902766215.1 Oscillospiraceae bacterium | reverse complement strand
CGCGCTGGCAAGCCTTGCCTTCGGCATTGTTGTGGTGCAGGTCATCCGCGGCCTGGGTGTGGACGAACCCGGCGCCGTGGCCGCCAGCACCGTGCGCTCGGGTGTGTTCAGCTGCCTGCTGATGGGGCTGATCTACCTGGCCGTGACCGTCGTGGGCGCACAGAGCCGCGGCCTGTTCGACCCGGCCGAGAACGGCGGCGTGGCCTTGGCGCAGATCGCCCGACACTATCTTGGCAACATCGGCCTGCTGCTTCTCGCCGCCACGGTCACGCTGGCCTGCCTGAAAACAGCGGTGGGCCTGATCACCAGCTGCTCCGAGACCTTTGCCGCGCTGTTCCCCAAGGGGCCGCAATACCGCGCCTGGGCCATCATCTTCAGCGCCGTGTCCTTTCTCTTTGCCAATCTGGGCCTGAGCGCCATCATCGAGTATTCCGTGCCGGTGCTGATGTTTCTCTATCCGCTGGCCATTGTCCTGATTCTGCTGGCGCTGCTGGGGCGGCTGTTCCGCCACGGCCGAGCTGTCTATGGCTGGACACTGGGGCTGACGCTCCCCGCCGCCTTGTACGACCTGCTGGTTGCCCTGCCGGAGAGCGTACGCAGCCTCTGCCATCTCAACACGCCGCTGGAGGCCGTAGGCCGCGTGCTGCCGCTGTCCTCCGTGGGGCTCGGCTGGGTCTGCCCCGCCGCGCTGGGGCTGATGGTCGGCTTGGCCGTCTATCTGCTGGGCCGCCGCCGCCAGCGCACTGCATAACTGCGCAGGGCCGGCTACCATCCGTTTTTCATACCAGAAAGGTCCGCAGCCAACCGGCTGCGGGCCTTTCTGCATTCGTTTTTTTGCTGCCCGGCTTACTTCAGCCGGCGGCTCATTTCCTCCCGCAGGGCGGCAACCATGTCGTGCGCCGCCTTGCGGGTGTCTGCCGCTGCGCTGTAATAGAGCTTCAGCTTCGGCTCGGTGCCGGAGGGCCGGGCAATCAGCTGCACCTTGTCCCCCATGCGGAAGCACAGCACGTTGCTGCGCGGCAGCGTCAGCGGCTCCACCCGGCCGTCGGCAAAGGTGTGCGTCCGCTCCCGATAGTCCAGCCGCTCGGTCACAGCCATGCCGGCCAGCTCCGCCGGCGGATTCTGCCGCAGCTGCTCCATAAACGCCTGCATTTCCGCCGCGCCGGCCTGTCCCGGGAAAACCTGGCTGTCCACCTGCGCCACATAGAAGCCAAAGCGGGCATAGATCGCCTCGCGCTCCTCCAGCAGCGTCAGGCCGCGGGTGCGCGCGTCTGCCGCCAGCTCACACAGCAGCATTGCAGCCACCACCGCGTCCTTGTCCCGGGCGTGGGTGCCGGCCAAAAAGCCGCTGGACTCCTCAAAGCCGAAGACAAAGCGCTCTGCCTCCCCCGCCTGCTCCAGGTGGAGGATGGTTTCGCCGATATACTTAAAGCCGGTCAGCACATCACGCATCTCGCAGCCATAGGCGTCGGCAATGGCCTTGGCCATCGGCGTGGAGACAATGCTCTTCACCGCTACAGCGCGGGCGGGCAGGGTGCCCTTGATCCGGCGGCTGCGCAGCAGATAGTCCAGCATCAGGCAGCCGATCTCGTTGCCGGTCAGGGTGACATAGCCGCCCTGACCATCAGGGACGGTCACGCCCATGCGGTCGGCGTCCGGATCGGTGGCCAGAATGATGTCCGGATTCAGCTCCGGTGCCTGGGCCAGGGCCTCGTTCCAGGCCGAGGGCGTTTCTGGGTTGGGGCTGGGGCAGGTGGCAAAGCTGCCGTCCGGCAGCTCCTGCGAGCGCACCACCGCCACCGTGGGCACGCCCAGCCGGCGCAGGATCTCGCGCACCGGCTTGTTGCCGGTGCCGCACAGCGGGGTGTAGAGCACTTTCAGGCCGCTCTGGGGCACCAGCTCCGGCTGGACCGACTGGGTCATCACCGCCTGATAATACGACTCAATCAGCGCATCGTCGATGAAGTGAATCTTCCCCGCCAGCAGCGCCGCGTCAAAGTCCTCGGCCGGGACAGCGAACAGATCCAGCCGCTGCATGGCCTGCAGCACCGCATCGGCGCTCTCGTCGGTCATCTGGCAGCCGTCGGGACCATAGCACTTAAAGCCGTTGTATTCGGCGCTGTTGTGGCTGGCGGTAATCATCACGCCGGCGCCGCAGCGCAGCTGCCGCACCGCGTAGGACAGCATGGGCGTGGGCATCAGCTCGCGGTAGATCCACACCTCCACCCCGGCGGCGGCCAGCACCGACGCGGTGTGACGGGCATATTCCTCGCTGTGGTGGCGGCAGTCATAGCCGATGGCCACGGTGCGGTTTTCCAGCGTATCGGCCAGGCCGCGGGCAGCCAGGCCCACGGTATAGCAGTTCATGCGGTTGGTGCCCGCGCCCATTACGCCGCGCAGACCGGCCGTGCCAAAGGCCAGCGTCTGATAAAATCGGTCGGCAATGGCCGCGTCATCCCCGGCAATGGCCAGCAGCTCGTCGTGCAGCGCACCGGTCGTGTGTGCCAGCCAAGTCTGATAGAGTGAATCATAGGATGTCATTTGTGTTCCCTCCTGCTGCTTCGTTTTTTTCATCATAGCGGATTTGCCGGCAGGATGCAAGAACCATACGGCGAAAAATGCACTTTTCTTTTTTGCGTTCTTCCTGTATAATCAAGGAAGAAATGAACGATCAAGGAGGCAACATCATGGCAATCATGCGCTTTAACTATCGCTCGCAGGCCGTCGGCGGCTATATGGACATCACCGTGGTCTATCCCACCGACCAGCTCTCGTACTATGACATGAGTCAGGGACCGCGGCACCACATCCGCACCGCCGCCGCGCCGCGCCCGCTGTACAAGCCGGGCATGAAATTTCAAACCATCTACCTGCTCCACGGCGGCGGTGATGACGATTCGCTGACCTATCGCTATACCAACGCCGAACGCTACGCCAACGAAAACAACGTCATGCTGGTCACGCCCAACATCATGAACAGCTTCGGCATCAACACCGGCTATGGCGTGGACTATTTCACCTTCCTCACCGAGGAACTGCCGCTGGTAATCCAGAGCCTGTTCGCTTCCTCGCCCAGGCGGGAGGACAACTTCGTCCTGGGCTATGCCATGGGCGGCAACGTGGCCCTGGGCGCCGCCGTGCGCCGGCCGGACCTCTATGCCGCCTGTGTGGACGTCTCCGGCGGCATCGGCATGACGCTCAACACTGCCACGCTGAAAAAAGAGCTGGTGGAGGTGCCCTTCAAGATCTACCACACCTCCTTCTGCGCGCCCGAGGAGCTGGAGGGCTCGCAGTATGACATCTACACCCAGGGCAAGGCCAGCCTGGCCGCCGGGCAGCCGCAGCCGAAGTTCTGGATTCTCTCCGGCGAGAAGGAGTTTGTCCGCGAGCGCATCAAGGCGGACGCCGCCACCATGAAGGACATGGGCTATGACGTGGAATACCGCGAGTTCCCCGGCTATGACCACAACTTTGACATGTGGGACATGGCCTGCCGTCTGGCTATGAACGAGCTGCTGCCGCTCAAGCGCCGCCCGCTCTACCCCGACGAGGACTGACCGCCAACAGCCGACGATACAACAGGGCCGCCGCAGACTGACCTGCGGCGGCCCTGTGATTTTTCTTCCGGGTCAGCTTTCCGGCTGGGAGATGACAATTTTCCCGTCTTCCACGGCCATTTTCACCTTGCGGCCGCTCAGGCCCACCTCTTTGATCATCTCCGGCGGGATCTGCACGCGGTCGTTGCGGTCAAGCACGGCAAACTCTTCGTGGCTGCTGCCGTCCATAATCGTCGCGGCGCCCAGGGTTTCAAAGCCGGCGGTGTTGTTCAGCTGCTCGAGATAGTTCTGGCGCATCACGCGCTCGGTGCTGATCTTGCCGTCACGGATCTGCACCACGCGGCCGACCTTGCTGGCCACGCTCATGTCGTGGGTCACAATGACGATGGTCAGGCCCATCTCCCGGTTCAGTCGGCGGAAGGCGTCAAAAATGTATGCCGCCGTCTGCGGATCAACCGAGCCGGTGGGCTCGTCAGCCAGCAGCAGCTTGGGCCGGTTGGCCAGGGCAATGGCGATGGCAATGCGCTGCTGCTCGCCGCCGGAGAGCTGGCTCAGGCGGCTTTCGGCCCGGTGGGCCATGCCCACAATTTCCAGCAGCTCCATAGCACGGCGCTTCTGCTCCTTCTGCGAGCCGAAGAGCATGGGCATCTGCACATTCTGCCAGGCGGGCAGATAAGGCAGCAGGTTGCGCGCGTTGTTCTGCCAGACGAAGCCCACCGTGTCGCGCTTATAGGCCACCAGTTCCTTTTCGTTCAGGCGGAACAGATCCAGCCCATCCACATACAGCCGACCGGCCGTGGGCGTGTCCAGTCCGCCCAGCATGTTGAGAAAGGTGCTTTTGCCACTGCCGGAGTTGCCGATGATGGCCGTCAGCTCGCCATAGCGCACCTGAAAATCCAGGCCCTGCAGCGCCATGACCTCCGTCTCGTCGGTCTTATAGATTTTCACCAGGTTGTCGCACTGGATGATATACTCCTGTTCAGTGTTCACTGATGACTTCACCGCCTTCCAGCTCGTAAACCGCGTCGCCAATCTCCATAAAGCCCGTGTCGTGGGTGGTCATGACAATCGACACGCCCTGCGCTGCACACAGCTCCTTGAAAATTTTCACCACGTTGATGGCCGTGTTGGTGTCCAGCGCGCCGGTAGGTTCGTCGGCAAAAATCAGCTTGGGCTGGTGGGCAATGGCGCGGGCAATGGCCACGCGCTGCTGCTCGCCGCCGGACATCTGGGCTGGCATGTGGCTCTCGCGCTCGGCCAGGCCCACCATCTCCAGGCACTCGATGGCCCGGGCGCGGCGGTCGCCGGGATACCGGCCCAGCCGCAGCACAAATTCCACGTTTTCCAGCGCCGTCATAATGGGGATCAGCGCCACCGACTGAAACACAAAGCCGATTTCAAACCGGCGCAGCCGGGTCAGCTCCTTTTCGCTCATGGACGTGATCTCGCGCCCGTCGAATTCTACGGTACCCTCGGTGGGCTGGTCCAGTGCGCCGAGGATGTTCATCAGCGTCGTCTTGCCGGAGCCGGACTTGCCCTTGAGGATGGTCAGCCTGCCCCGGGGGGCCGCAATATCCACGCCCTTCAGGGCATAAAACGGCTCGCCGCCCGGCATGGGAAAGCAGCGCTTGATGCCCCGCGCCACGAGAATGGGGTTTTCCACGTTCAGCATACCGCGCCTCCTCTCAGTCCTCGCCCAGCTTCAGCGCCTGGGCAATCTTCAGCTTGCGGATGATCGTGCCAAGGATGCACATACACAGTGCCACCACCACCAGCACCGCAATCAACAGGCGGATCACATCACTGCCGCCCAGCGAAACCTCCAGTGGCAGCGGCGTGGCCGCCTTGACATAGGCCAGCTGCACCAGCGGCACATACAGGCGCGAACCAAGCAGGCCCGCTCCCACGCCCACGGCGATGGACATGCCGGAAACATAGAGCTGCTCGTTGAACAGCATCAGAATAATCTCGCCCATGCTCATACCCATGGCACGGAAAATGCCGAACTGCAGCGCGCGGTTCTGAATGGCCAGAATCCAGTAGATCAAAAATCCTACCGCGCACAGCACCAGCGCCACCACAAAGCCCACCGTCAGGATACCGTTGGTGCCCTGAATCGCCGGGTCGTTCTTCATGCTGATCAGGTCGGCAGTCTGGTCGTGGAACTCGGTCAGGGATATCTTCTGCCGCTCGATCAGCTCATACACCGGCGCCGTGTCGCCGTCTTTCATCCGCAGCCAGACCTGATAGGGTGTAACGCCCCACTGGGCCTGCAGATAGGGCAGGTTTGCCACAATGAGCAGGTTGTCGGTCTCGCGCTCGGTGCCGTCGCTCTCGCGCACCGTGGCCGTGGCGCTGTAGGTGGGCCAGTAGTCCACAAAGCCATAGATCACGCCCCGGGCCGAGTTGCCGTTGCTGTCGCGGTAGCTCAGGCTGTCGCCCAGTTGATAGCCATATTTCTCGCGGAAGTTCTCTGAGACGAGCACTGCGTTGGACTTCTGCGAGATGGCGTTGAGATAGCTGTAAAAATGCTCGGGCAGCAGGCCGTCCTTCAGCGCGGCCGTCTGGCCGAACTCGCGGGTGTGGATGCCCATCAGGGTCACGCTGTTCGAGCGGCGCGCGCCCTCCAGCGAGGCCGAGGCCCCGGTGTCGCAGATTACCCTGGTGGCGGACTCCACGCCGGGCAGCGCCGCATATTTGTTAAAGTCCGGTTCGTTATAGGCCAGCTTGGTGCGGCCGGTGTCATCATCGGCCACCGCGTCAGAGTTGTCGGTCCACTGCTCCATCAGCACCACGTCGGCGCCGCCGTCCACATAGCAGATGCGGTCAATCTCGTTGTTGTTGACCGTGCGGGCCGTGGATGCATTAAAAATACCCAGGGCAATGGTCACAACCAGGAACACCATGATGTATCCGCCCCGGGAGCGCAGCACCCACAGATAGGACGCATAGAGAGAGGGGCTCCACCAGCGCCTGCCGATGGTATAGATCAGGCGCACAATCAGCGGAATAATCCGCAGGGCCAGCAGACCGCATGCCACGATAAACAGCGACGAGGCCAGATAGATCAGCGGATCCAGGCCCGCGCCGGCCTGTACCTTGGCCGTGATCTGCGCCTCCTGCCCCCGGAAGGTGTACAGGCCATAAAGGCTGATGGCCAGCAGAATCACATCCAGATACAGCCGCTGCCAGAGGGGCTTGTCATGGCGGCTTTTGCTCTGCTTGCGCGAAACCACGGTCGTGCTGCTGTAGCCAAAGACCGGGATTACCATCGCCGCCATACTGACCGCCGCCGCCGCCAGGGCATAGAGCATCACGGTGCCGGTCAGCTCCAGCCGCAGCGAACTGCGGGAGACAAACTCCAAAAAGGCATTGGCCGAGCCAATGATCTGGCAGATGAGCATGGCCAGCGGGATGCCCAGCAGCAGGCTGGACAGCTCCAGCAGGCCGCTCTGCAGGGCATAGATGCCGATGATCTGCCGGCGCGAGGCGCCGCGGCTCTTGATCACCGAGATCTCGCCGGATTCGATCTCCAGCATCTGCCGCGAAACCATGAAGATAAACGAGAACAGCAGCACATAGATCGGCACCTGCAGAATGCGCAGCGTGGCCGCCACCCTGGCCGCCTCGACCTGATAGCCGTCCACCAACCCGGAAAAATAGTCGCTGAAGGAGTGGTAATAGTTTTCTTTGAACTCAGCTGTCAGCGCCTGGGCCGCCGCAGCAACCGCGCCGCAGTTGTCCACTGTCAGGTCGTTGTAGTCAAAGATGTAATACCACACCCGGCGCTCCTCGTCCTGCAGGTTTTTGGCCGCAATGTCCGAGGTAAACGCCTGCTCGGAGACAAACAGCTGGTCGCTGTAGGACGACGGCGTGCGATACCAGAACTGGCTGCCCTGCTCGATGTCCGCTTCGCTGGCGCGGAACACGCCTGCAATGCGGATGCGCAGCGGCTCGCCCGCCGCATTCTGAATCGTGTTGGTGGTAAAGATTTCGCCCTGCATCATGCCCAGCTCCACCAGCGCCTTTTCGCTGACGATGGCATCAACCACGCCGTCGGTCGTCTCGCCGTAAAGGCTGCCGGAGACGATCTGGATGTGCTGCTCCATATCGGCCAGCGTGCCCACGCGGGCCGTCACCGCGCCGCCGTTAACGCGGGTCAGTTCGGGATACAGCTCCACGTTGCTGATAAACCGGTTCTGCAGCAGCAGCATCGGCTTTACGCCCAGCCGCTGGTTCAGGCCGGCCACCAGCGCCGCGTCGCTTTCCAGGTTCTTGTGGCCCGACATCGACGAGCTGTAGATGTATGCGGTGGTGGGATAGCGGCTGTGCTCCTGCGCATAGTCGCTCATGGTGCGCGTGAGCATCCGCTGCAGCGCTGCCTTGGTGTACATGGGGCTGGCCGCCGCAATGGCCACCAGCAGGATGTTGCCGATGAGCAGGCTGGCCACCAGCCACTTTTTGTTGCGGAGTTTCTGCAATACAAATCGTAACAAGTCGCCGCCCCCTTTAGTTGATTATGACCAGCTGGCCGGCCTCCAAGCCGGACAGCACAACAACCTGACTCTCGCTGGCCGTGCCCACGTTGATGCCGCGGATGATATAGCGCTTGTGCGCCACGCCGTCAACCAGTATCTGCACATAGGCCGCGCCGTTATCCGACTCGACCGCCGCGCGCGGAATGGTCAGCGCACCGCGAAGCTGCTGAATCTCCGTCTTGGCGGTGGGCTTTACCAGTTCGTCGGCCGGCATCGGCTCATCCAGAACCACCCACACCTTCTGCGCGTCCTGCCCCAGCAGGGTGGAGGTGCTGACCACGCGGCCCGGCGCCGTCTTCCGGCTGTCCTTTTTGCCGTATTCCACCTCGATCCGGTTGCCGTATTGGAAGTTGTTGGTGCTTGTCTCGCCGGTCAGCGCCATGGAGGACAGGCGGCTGATCTCCGCGATCACCGTGGACGTGTCCACCTTCTGCTCGTCGTACAGATAGGAAACCGAGTCGACAATGCAGTCGTAAGGTGCACAGAGCGTCACGGTTTCAAAGGCCGCCTTGGCCGTTTCCAGCATCTGCACCAGACCGTTGATCTGCTGCTGCCAGGTATAGGCCGCCCGGTCATAGTTGATCTGCGCCAGCTCCAGGCGGATGTTGCCGTCGCTGCTGCCGGCGCCGGCCGAGGCGGCGTCCAGCGCCTCCTGCAGGGCATCCATCTGGGCCTGTCTGGCTTCCAGCGCGCGGGCAAGGTTCAGCTCTGCCTCGGCCACATCGGCCTGGCTGCTGCTGCGGCTGAAGGTGGCAATCGGCTCGCCCGCCGCCACCTGCTCTTTGCGCTCCACCAGGATCTCCTTCAGTTCCAGCCCGTCCTCCGGCGCATACAGCTGCTGCTGCTGGGTATAAACCACATTGAGCGTCAGTGAGCCGCTTTTCACCACATCGGCGGGCTGCACCTCATAGGTTTCATAGGACTTTACCTTATCTGCCACCGCCCCGGCCAGGATGGTCTGCCCCGCCTGTTCGGTCTGCGCCGCGCAGCCGGTCAGCAGCAGCAGGGCGGCCGCTGCCGCCGTCACTCGTTTAGCTGACCACATACACGCGCTCTCCTTCCTTCAGGCCGGACAGGATCTCTGTCTGCGCCGCCGTCATCAGACCCACTTCAATGTCGCGGCGCGTCTTTTCGCCGTTTTCATCCACATAGACATAATAGCCCGCAGCATCCCGCAGCACTGCGTTGGACGGCACGCAGAGCACCTGCTCCTCCTGCGCCGTCATCAGGTACAGGATCGCGTACTGCCCCACCAGCTCGCCGGTACCGCCCTCGATTTCAAAGGTGGAATACATCGTCTGGCCGGACAGGGTCTTGGCAATATACTCGCTGCTGTCCATGGGGACATAGCGCACCTCGTAGCGCACGCCGCCGATCGTCGCATAGACCTCGGTAGCGGCGGCAATCTCTGCCTCCGCACGGAACTCGGTCTGCAAAAAGCAGGTGTCATCGTTGGTCACCACGGCCACCGCCGCATCCGGCCACACCATGTCGCCCACGCTGACATTCAGCCCCGCCACCGTGCCGGCAAAGGGCGCGGTCAGCACGCTCTGCACGCTCAGGTTCTGCTCGGCCTCCTCCAGCTGGCGGCTCAGATCGCTGATCTGTGCCGCGCGGCTGCGGGCCGCCTCGGCCTGTTCGCTGGCATACAGCTGGCAGCGGGCGCTGTTCGCGCCATATTGCAGAGCCAGCAGCTGCTGGTTCAGCTCTGCCTCCCGGTTGTTATAGGCGTCGATCTGCCTGGCATAGGCCAGCGAGTCTGCCAGCGCGTCCCGGCGGGACTGGAGCATCTGCGTGTCCAGCCGCACCAGCGGCGCGCCCGCCTCTACCCGGTCGCCCAGGTCCACGCACAGCTCGCCCACCCGGCCGCTGGCCTCAAAGCACAGCGTCTGCGTCTGGGGCAGAATGTTTCCCTCCAGCACCATGCCGTCGTAGATGTTGCCATAGGCTGCCGTCGCCATGTCGCTGCTGATTGTCACCGGCTCCATCAGCGCGGGCGCGTCGCTCTGCGCGCCGCAGGCGCACAGAAGCAGCAGGCACAGCGCCGCAAAAATCGTCCGTTTCACGTTCTGCACCCCTTTCAGCCCACAACCAGGGCCTCTCCCTCGGTTACGCCGGAGAGCACCTCATATTTGCCGGAGACCTTCAGCCCCACCTCGATTGGCTTGGCCTCGCGGACTCCGTTTTCGTTTTCATAGTATGTATAGGCCTGGCCGCCGGCAAAGAAGACCGCCCTGGCCTGCACAATCAGCACATCGCGCCGGCTGTCCAGCAGCAGGTTCAGCTGCGCCTTGCTGGAGTCGGTCATCATGGCCAGCTGGCTCTGCGGCACAAAATAGACCCGGCTGACGCCCTTGTCGTTCACCGCCGGCTCGTCAAAGCCCAGCTCGGCCGCCGGCGTCACCACTGCCTGCACCGGCCCCTCGTCGGTGTTAAGCGTGACCTCCATCCCCGCCGGCATGGACTGATAATACTCCGTGTCGGCATAGAAGCAGGCGTCGCCCCGGTCGGAAACAATAATAAAGTCGGCATCCCGGTCAGACAGGTTATAGCTGCGGATATACGACACCGTGCCCCCGATACCGGCATAGATGCTTTCCTTCTGCCGCTGGGCGCGCAGCTCGTTCACCCGCAGCGAGGCAATGTAATAGTCCTCCTCCAGGCGCTGCACCGTGTCCTGATACTGCTCGGTCTGCCCGCTCAGGTCACTGGAGCCGCTGACAATGGCCAGATTCGTCTTGGCGCTCTGCAGCTGCATCGCCAGCTGCTCCATGGCGCTCTGTGCCGCCTCCAGCCGACTGTCCAGCTGCTCGTTTTCCAGCTCGGCCAGCAGCTGTCCTGGCACCACGTCATCACCCACCTCGACATATACCTTGCCGACGGTTCGGCCGTCATATTGGAAGCGCAGGTGCTCCTGCTGCAGCGACTGAAACCGGCAGGTGATGCTGACCCACTGCTCTAGGTCGCCGCGGGTGACATAGGAGAGCTTGTACGTTTCCGCCGTCTGCTCATCTACCACTGCCAGCACCGGCAGTTCTTCCTCCGCCGGAAGCAGAAAACAGCCGGAAAGCACAGCCGGCAGGAGCAGCGCCGCGAGCAGTGCACAGATTCTTCGTTTCAAGTTGCGGCTCACATCCTTTCATATATCGGTAGTTTCCCTGTTGGATTTAGTATAAATATACAACTCTGCCTGCTTCATGTCAACGAAATTTATATATTTCACTCAGCCATAATCATTTTTTCATTCATTTGCATCATTACTGAAATATTCTGCTTCTGCCGCGGCTTTCTCTCTCCCATCCGCTTCAGCACGTCTTCGAATTTGCGACATCCGGCAGAATTATTTGTCACATTTTTCTCTTAACTTTCCGTGCGGGTCTGCTACAATAGAGACAGAAAAGCTGGATGGCTTCCATCCGTTCCCGACACTATTTCAGCAGGAGGTAACCAATATGATCCCCAGCAAAATGACCGGCGCCATTCTGCCCGGCAACAGCACCGTTGAGCTGAAAGAGTTTGACGTTCCCACCCCCGGCCACGGCCAGGTTCTGGTCAAGACCATGGCCACCACCATCTGCGGCAGCGACATCCGCTGCATCTACCGCGAGCACGTCGGCAAGGGGCCGGAGGGCTATATCCCCGGCACCATCGCCGGGCACGAGCCCTGCGGCGTCATCGTGGCCGAAGGGCCCGGTATGCGCCGCTTCCACACCGGCGACCGCGTGATTGTCTATCATATCTCCGGCTGCGGCATGTGCCACGATTGCCGCAAGGGCTATTACATTTCCTGCTCCAGCCCGCTGCGCGCGGCCTATGGCTGGCAGCGCAACGGCGGCATGGCCCCCTACATGCTCTGTGACGAAAAGGATCTGGTTGCCCTGCCCGACGAGCTGAGCTATGCCGACGGCGCGCAGGTCGCCTGCGGCTTCGGCACCGTGTACGAGGCCATTGAAAAGGTTGGCGTCAGCGGCAACGACACCGTGCTGGTCACAGGTCTCGGCCCGGTGGGCCTGGCTGTGCTGATGCTGGCCAAAGCCATGGGCGCCACCAAGACCATCGGCGTCGAGCTTTCGGACTATCGCATTGACCTGGCCAAAAAGCTGGGCCTGGCCGACGTCATCCTCAAGCCGGACGACCAGGCGCTGGAGACCATCCGCAGCCTGACGGGCGGCTTTGGCGTCGAGCGCGCCTTTGACACCAGCGCCAACGACCAGGCGCGGCAGCTGGCCATCCGTGCCACCCGCGACTGGGGCAAGATTGCCTTTGTGGGCGAGGGCGGCACCTGCTCCTTCACCCCCAGCCCCGACATTATCCACGGCCAGAAGGCCATCTACGGCTCCTGGGTCACCTCTCTGTGGAAGATGGAAGAGCTGGTCGAGCATCTGGTGCGCTGGAACATCCATCCCGCCGACCTGATCACCCACACCTTCCCGCTTGAGCGCGCGGCCGAGGCCTATGCCCTGATGGCCAGCGGCAACTGCGGCAAGGTGGCCGTCACCTTCCCGGAGGACGCATGAGCAGCCAGTTAGATCTTCATCTGCTGCCCCAGCGGCAGCTGTCTGACGGGACGCCCGTCCCTCCGCTGGGGCTGGGCACCTTCGGCTCGGACAAATATGGCCCCGAGGCAATTGCCGCGGCCGTGGACGGCGCCGTGCGCTATGGCTACCGCCTGATCGACTGTGCCAGCGTCTATGGCAACGAGGCGCAGGTGGGCACAGTGCTCCGGCAGCTGTTCGACGAGGGCGTGGTCGCCCGCAGCGAGCTGTTTGTCACCTCCAAGGTGTGGAACGACGAGCACCGCCATGTGGCCGACGCCTGCCGGCGGAGCCTGCGGGACCTGCAGCTGGACTATGTCGACTGCTATTTCCTCCACTGGCCGTTTCCCAACTATCACGCGCCCGGCTGCGACGGCGAGGCGCGCAACCCGGACTCAAAGCCCTTCTCGGTGGACGAGTTCATGGATACCTGGCGGCAGCTGGAGTCCCTGGTTGACCAGGGGCTGGCCCGGCACATCGGCATGTCCAACATGACCATCCCCAAGCTGGAGGCTGTGCTGCCCCTGTGCCGCATCCAGCCCTCCATGATCGAGCTGGAGCTGCACCCCGCCTTCCAGCAGCCGGCGCTGTTTGACTATCTGATCCGGCGCGGCATTGTGCCCGTGGGCTTCTGCCCCATCGGTTCTCCCTCGCGCCCGGAACGCGACCGCACCAGTGAGGACATTGCCGCCACGCAGATGCCGGTCATCGTTGAGCTGGCCGCGCGGCACAACGTCCACCCGGCGCTGATCTGCCTCAAGTGGTCCGTGCAGCGGGGCGCCGTCCCCATCCCCTTCTCGGTCAAGCCCGCGCAGTATCAGTCCAACCTGCGCTGCATCACCGAGGATCCGCTCACGCCCGAGGAGATGGAAGCCATCCGCCTGGCTGACTGCAACTGCCGCCTGGTCAAGGGGCAGGTGTTCCTCTGGCCCGGTGCCGACGACTGGACCGCCCTCTGGGACGTGGACGGAACGATCCACGGCGCATAAAACAGGGCGAGTGCCTTGCATCCATTTTCTAATACGCTACAGCGCCTGAGCAATTCTGCTCAGGCGCTGCCTTTTTGTGTCTCAACGGAGCACAAGCATATTACAGCTGGTCAAGGAAGTATTTCTGCGTAAACGCCTTGATCTGTTCGCCGCCCTCATTCAGTCTGCCCGGCTCATCCTGGAAGATGATTGTAAATGGATTTTCTTCCGTATACTGTTCCCAGCGGGGCAGCGGCTTGCCGATGCGGTCGGTGCCGTTGGGGTCGCCAGTCTTCACAAAGTTGGCCCAGTAGGACGACACCTGCCGTGCCAGATCATAGTGCTTTCCCTCAAAAGGACGCCAGCTGTGACCCACCGAGTCAAAAACAAACCACATGTCCGAGCCATGGAACGAGCCGGCATCGTCGCCGGGAATCTCCGGGTCAAATACAAAGGTATAAGCGGTGCGGCCCAGCTGCGCGGTGCGGCGGGCATAAGCCATGGCACCGGTAAAGCCGCCGCACAGCCCCAGCTCCCGGCTGGCAAAGGCATGCAGCGCCTCGTCAGATGACAGGTCGCACAGCGCCAGCAGCTCTTCCGCGCGGCTTCCGTACTTTTCTGCTGCCGAGGCACGGAAAGCATCGG
The DNA here is from genome assembly GCA_902766215.1 of Oscillospiraceae bacterium. GTDB lineage: Bacteria > Bacillota > Clostridia > Oscillospirales > Oscillospiraceae > RUG11142. The sequence continues at coordinate 4,234 of CACXCV010000141.1, read as the reverse complement.
TGCTGGCCAGCTCACCGCGGAACGCCTTAGGCAGGTTCTCGCCCTTGCAGCAGCCAATCATAATGGGCACATTGTGGCTGCGGCCGCCAAGGATCGAATCACGCAGATCCTCCGTGAAAACCACGCCATCGACAGTCGGCCGCCAGAGCACAGGGCCGATCTTGCCGCCCGGCCAGCGGCCCAGTGCCGTTCTGACAATCACTTCTGCCGGCAGACCACGTGCCTGTTCCAGCGATTTTACACCCAAATAGTCCAGCAGTTGCTTGCCGTTCTCCTGCCCCTCCTCCAGCGAAAGCCACGGGCCAACGCCCGCCACCGGGGGACGCACGCCGCCGCCGGACATCATAATCGCGCCATGGAAATACCCTTTGGACAGCGGGGAGTTCAAGTGGCTGGAAACGCTCATACCGCCGGCAGACTGGCCGCAGATCGTCACCCGCTCCGGGTCACCGCCGAAAGCGGCTATGTTTTCCTTGACCCACTTGAGCGCCATCAGCTGGTCCAGCAGCCCTTGGTTGCCCTGGGACGGCTCATCCAGTTCCGGATGGGAGAAAAAGCCCAGTGCCCCCAGGCGGTATCCCACCGTAATGAAGATAACATCATTGCGCGCTACACGCTCACCATCAAACTCCACTTCATACGAATAGCCCGCCGTAAAGCCGCCGCCATGAATATAGAAGAACACTGGCAGCTTGTCTGCCGTCGAACGGGCGGGCGACCAGATATTCAGATACAGGCAATCCTCGCTCATGGTGTATTCATAAGCGGTAGGGTTCAGTTCTTTGGTGTAGAAATCCGTGAAGTCCTCACCCGGTTGAGTATGGACGGCGATGTTGGGGAATCGGTCCGCCCGCAGCACACCCTGCCACGGCTCAGGCGGCTGCGGCGCACGCCAGCGCAGTTCGCCCACCGGGGGCTTGGCATAAGGCACGCCTTTAAACACGGTAATCCGCGGATCGCCGCAGGGAACACCTTCAATCGTGCCATATTGCGTGGTAACCTTTCTCAGCATGTAAAATCCTCCTTAATAATAGTGTATTATGATTCTCCTTCAATACGAAGGGTCTGCAAATAGTCCCTCAGCGCCTGGGGTTCCTCCGGCAGCCGCCCCGACTGCCCGCGCAGGCACTGGATGTGCCGGTCTTCGGCGGTATACCGCGGCCATGGCGGCAATTCTTTGCCGATGCGGTCGGTGCCGTTGGGGTTGCCAGTTTTCACGAAGTTGGCAACATAGGATGACACCTGCCGTGCCAGATCATAGTGCCTGCCCTCAAACGGCCGCCAGCAGCGGCCAAGCGAGTCGAAGAAAAACCAAAGCTCTGATCCGTGATATGAACCGGGCCTGTCCTCACCGGGGATATCTCCATCAAATACATAGGCATATACCGTTCGCCCCAAACCGGAAGCATGTCTGGCAAGACTCATTGCCCCGGTGAAAAATTCGCCAAAAGCCGGCTCACTTGCCGCCAAAGCGGCAAAGTCGGCTTCGCCGTGGATGCCTGCCAAACGGATAATTTTTTCTGTTCTCTGCGCGCCGTAGCGATCGGTTAAAAAGCGGCAGAACACCTCATACGACTGCAGCATCGCGCCAAAAAACGGATGGGGCAGGTTTTCTCCCCAGCAGCAGCCAATCATCAGCGGCACCGGATGCATATGGCCGGCCAGCATGGCCTCACGCACATCCTCGGTTAAAAACCGGCCGTCAATCGTCGGACTGTAGTTCACTGCGCCAGTCTTTCGCGGCAGTTCCTCCAGCGATGCCCGAACAATCCTCTCGGCAGGCAGCGCCCGGGCCTCGGCCACGGTCTTCACGCCCAGCCGATCCAGCAGATCCTGTCCATCCTGATAGGCCTCGGCCAGCGTGCGCCAGCGCCCAATCCGGGCGTTTTCAGCCGGCAGACCGCCGCTGGACATGATAATAGCCCCATTGAATGCGCCCTTCGACATGGGCGAGGTAACAAGGCATCCCACAGACACTCCGCCCGCCGACTGCCCGGCAATGGTAATCCGCTCCGGATCGCCGCCAAATGCCGCGATGTTTTCCTTTACCCACTGCAGCGCCATCAGCTGATCCAGCATGGCGTTGTTTCCTTCCGGCTCTCCCGGCGCCTCGCGGCGCAGTTCCGGGTGCGCAAAAAAGCCCAGCGCCCCCAGACGATACCCCACAGTAACCAGCAGAATCCCGTTGCGCGCTACCCGCTCGCCGTCAAACTCCATCTCATAGGAATAGCCCCCGGTAAAACCACCGCCATGGATATAAAACAGCACCGGCAGCCGTTCGCACGGCGACACAGCCGGCGTCCAGATATTCAGATACAGGCAATCCTCGGCCATGGGATACTCGGCCGCTGTGGGGTGCAGCTCCCGGGTATAGAAGTCGGCAGGATCGGTTCCAAGGCTGCCCTGCCACGAAACCGGGCCGAACCGTTCTGCCTTTCGCACCCCCTGCCATGGCTCAGGCGGCTGCGGGGCACGAAAACGCAGTTCGCCCACCGGGGGTTTGGCATAAGGCACACCCTTAAAAAGGGTAACCCGCGGATCCCCTCCGGGGATCCCCTCAATCATGCCATAGCGTGTACAGGCCGTTCTAAGCAAATCCATCTCCTCCTTTGATCATCACTCCAGCTGCTCCAAGCAGTAGCGCTGCATAAAATCATTAATCTCCCGGTGCGGGTCTTCAAACCGTCTCGGGCATTCCTGAAAGCACAGCACAAAATCATCCTCTTGGGTGTATTTTTCCCAGACCGGCAGCGGCTTGCCGATGCGATCGGCACCGTTAGGGTCGCCGGTTTTCACAAAGTTGGCCCAGTAGGACGACACCTGCCGCGCCAGATCATAGTGCTTTCCCTCGAAGGGCCGCCAACTGTGGCCCAATGAATCAAAAACAAACCACATGTCCGAGCCATGGAATGAGCCAGCGTGATCACCGCCGGGAATGTCGTGGTCAAACAGATAGGTATATACCGGGTGACCCACCTGCGCCATCCGGCGGGCAAAGCTCATTGTCCCGTTGTAAAACGCGCCAAAGCTGGGTACGTCGGCAATAAAACGGCGATACGCCTCCTCTGACGAAGTGTCACACAGCGCCAGCACCCGGTCAGCATACTCGCCATAGTTGGCACGCACAGAATCGACGAAGCCATTCAATGTGTTCAGATTGCCCGAAAAGGACAGATGGGGCGCTGCAAAGTTGGGCAGGCTTTCTCCCAGACATGTTCCGATCATTACCGGTACATCATGAATGCGGCCATTCATCACCGCCTGGCGGGTATCCTCTTTCAGGAACCAACCGTCAACTGTCGGCGTCCAGGGCATCATGGCCCCAGGCAGACGGCCGAATCCGGTCTGCACTACTACATCGGCCGGCAGTTCGCGGGCCTGCGCCACGCTCTGCACGCCCAATGCCTGAAGCAGCTGTGCGCCTACAGCCTGCGCCTGCTCCAGCGTGTGCCAGCCAATCATTCCTACGCGGCCGCGAGGCGAACGCAGGCCGCCGCTGGACATGATAATGGCCCCATCGAACGCGCCCTTCGACACAGGAGAGTGCAGATGGCAGGTCACAGCCATACCGCCGGCAGACTGACCGCAAATGGTGATCCGTTCCGGGTCCCCGCCAAAGGCCGCAATGTTGTCCCGTACCCAACGCATGCCCGCCAGCTGATCCAGCAGGCCAAAGTTCCCCTGCCCCGGCTCGTCGTTCAGCTCTTCATGCGCGAAAAAGCCCATTACGTTCAGACGATATCCTACGGAGACAAAAATCACATCGTTCCGTGCCACGCGCTCGCCGTCAAACTCCACCTCATACGAATAACCCGCACTGAATCCGCCGCCGTGAATGTAATACAGCACCGGCAGTTTATCGCCGGCCGTCTTTGCCGGGGTATAGATGTTCAGATACAGGCAATCCTCGCTCATGGTGTATTCATAAGCGGTGGGATTCAGTTCTTTTGTATAAAAGTCCGTCATATTCAGCCCCGGATGGTTATGAACCGACATGGGCGCGAATCGGTCAGCCCGCAGCACACCCTGCCACGGCTCAGGCGGCTGCGGGGCACGCCAGCGCAGTTCGCCCACCGGGGGTTTGGCAAAAGGCACGCCTTTAAACGCGGTAATCCGCGGATCGCCGCAGGGAACGCCTTCAATCACGCCATATTGCGTAACAGCTTTTCGAAGCATTGTTATTACCGTCCTTGTTCTTTTTTATTATCGATATTATATCATTCTCAACGTTATT